>DAORKJ010000003.1:27851-56005 GCA_035439505.1 Chitinophagales bacterium | reverse complement strand
TTATCAAAAATCATGATTCCGGTTTTGAATGCCCAGGTTCAGCGTCAAATTGAACACGTTGGAGAATTAATTAAATCTGAAGTAAATATTAAGACAATTGAGTTTATTGCTGAGGACAGTGGGGTAATTACCAAGAAGATAAAGCCGAATTTCAAAGCCCTTGGTCCAAAACTCGGCGCCGAAATGAAGACAATCGCCGCCCAAATCAGTGCATTTACCCAACAACAGATTGCAGAGTTGGAAAAAAGCGGTAACTATGCCATTGAAACGGCAAATAAAAGTTTTGTTATTTCGTTAGAAGATGTTGAAATTTTGAGTGAAGACATCCCCGGATGGCTGGTGGCGAATGCAGGTCATGTTACAGTGGCATTAGATGTTACCATAACTCCGGTGCTGAAGGAAGAAGGCCATGCAAGAGAGTTTGTAAGCCAGCTTCAACGCATGAGAAAGGAAATGAACCTGGAAATTACCGACCGTATAGGAGTTGATTTTGAGGCAGTTGATATGGAACTTTCAGGGGCATTGCTTAATTATAAGCAGTATATTTGCGCCGAAATTTTGGCTGACACTTTAGAACAGGTTGCGAGCCTGCCGGAGTCGGAAGCAATTTCAGTAAACGACATATCAATCAAGGTCCTGATCAAAAAAAATTAGCATCATGGCAAAAAAACCAGCTAAAAAGGCAGCAAAAACTGCTAAGCCTAAAGCAAAAGTGAACACAAAAGCTAAGGTTGCTGCTAAAGCACCAGTAAAAAAAGCTGCCCCAAAAGCAGCTAAAAAAGCCCCTGCAAAACCGGTAAAAAAGGCTACAGCAGCTAAACCTGCCGCCAAAAAACCGGTAAAAAAGGCGGTTACTAAAGCTGTGGCAAAAAAAGCAGCTCCGGCAAAACCGGTTGCTAAAGCCGCAAAACCCGTGGCAAAACCCGTTGTGAAAAAACAGGAAAAAACGAAAGCACCGGTTGCAAAACCAATTAAAAAGGCCACCAATACAAAAGCCCCTGTGGTTAAAAACGTTACAAAAAATGAGGTTGTAAAAGAAAAAGAAGTGAAAAAGGCAGTAACAAAAACAGTGGCACCTAAACCAGAGCCTAAAAAAGAGGCTCCGGTTGTAAAAACGCCTCCCAGAAAATTTGAAAGGCAACTAAAGCCTAAGCAGGCGATTGTTTCGTTAAATACCGATAACCGTTCACGTTACAGTGATGCGGAATTGGCTGAATTCAAAGAATTAATTACCGGTAAACTGGAAACATCACGCGGTGAGTTGAAATATCTGCAGGAACAAATTAGCCGCAGCAGCGAAATGGGTGATGATTCAGATGCGCGTTTTAAAGGATTAGAAGATGGTACTTCTACCTCTGAAAGAGAATACCTCAGTCAAATGGCTTCTCGTCAGATTCAATATATTGGCCACCTCGAAAAGGCGTTAATCCGTATCGAAAACAAAACTTACGGTATTTGCCGCGAAACAGGTAAACTGATTTCAAAAGAAAGATTACGCGCTGTACCACACGCCACATTAAGTATTGAAGCAAAACAAGGTAAAGGATAATCCGGTGAAGAAATCCTACCTGGCTATCGGTATTATTTTGTTGGTGTTACTCATCGACCAAATTGTAAAATTTTGGATTAAAACCACATTTGCACTTGGCGAAGGGTTTGATATTCTGGGATTTTCATGGGCAAAAATTCATTTCGTTGAAAATGAAGGTATGGCCTTTGGAATGGAGCTTGGTGGCGATTATGGCAAACTCGCTTTGAGTTTGTTCAGACTGATAGCGGTATTTTTTATTGGGTACTATTTATATACTTTAATAAAATCAAAAGCCGGAAACGGCTTAATCATAAGCATTGCATTGGTATTTGCCGGCGCAATGGGTAATATTATCGACAGCGTTTTTTATGGTGTAATATTTTCGGCCTCCACATTTGGTCAGGTGGCTGAATTTATGCCCGAAGCCGGAGGATATACCACTTTATTGCACGGACATGTAGTAGACATGTTTTATTTCCCAATGGCCCAGGGTAACTATCCCGATTGGATGCCATTTTTAGGTGGGAAATACTTTTTGTTTTTCAGACCGGTATTCAATATTGCAGATAGCGCTATTACAATTGGCGTGCTTTCGATACTGATTTTTCAGCGCAGTATTTTTGTTAACTCCGATTCGGACCAAAAGCCGGCAACGGAAAATACTACTCCGGTTGAAATACAGGAACCTCTTGCAGAAGAAGAACAACCTAAAACCTGATTATTATAAGCGGACCGTTCTTAAGGTATTTTGACTTAAGTTTGCGGAACAATTAGCAGATGAAAACCATCGACGACTTACAACAATTTTATCAGCAGGAAATAGTGCCGGGTTTATCGCAACTGGAAGTATTGCGCAAAGCACAGTTACGCAGAGTTCGGTTTATGTGGATTGCCACCGTGGTTTCACTTTTTGTGGGATTTATTTCTATGATGCCACCACTAATTCTTGTGTGTTTACTCATCTCATTATTATTATATTTTTATTTTTTTGGATTTAAACGCAATCGCCCTGATTTTAAATCTGAGTATAAAAAAGTGGTAATTGGAAAACTTATTCAATTTATAACACCTGATTTAGTTTTTACACCTAATTTATTTATAACACAAAATAAATACACACAAAGCGGCATTTTTTTGGCTAGTCCCGATATTTATAAAGGGGAAGATTTAGTATCCGGAAAAATTGATAAAACGCAAGTAGAATTTTGTGAATTACATACGCAAGACCGTCAGACCGACCACAAAGGAAATACCCATTATGTGACAATATTTAAAGGCCTTTTTTTTATTGCTGATTTCAATAAACATTTTAACGGAAATACGTATGTGTTAAGCGATTTTGGTGAAAGATTTTTAGGCGGATTTGGCAAAATGCTACAGGGTTTAAGCATTGGACGCCCCGACGTTGTTAGGCTTGAGGATGTTGAGTTTGAAAAACAATTTGTTGTTTACAGCAGCGACGAAGTGGAAGCCAGATACATTTTATCTACTTCTTTTATGGAACAAATAATGGCATTTAAAAAGAAAACAAATGCTAATATTCAATTGTCGTTTGTGGGTAATAATATTAATGTGGCCATACCAATGAAGGAAAATATGTTTGAACCTTCAATTCGCAAAACAGTATTAAATTTCGAAGATATTAAAATGTATTATTCGCAATTACAATTTTGCACTGCTATAGTTGATGAATTAAATTTAAATACACGGATTTGGTCCAAACAATAATTTAATTCCGTTAATATTTTTCTACTTTATTCGTTTTGCATTTCACTTAAGTGGTAAATTTTATAAGTAATTTGCCAACCATTTTCACCAAGCATAGTATTGAGTGATAATTCCATAACCATATCGCTATACACCGATTCTTCAAATCCGCCATTTACCGATAAGGTTAACCAGCTCGTGGTTTTACTGCTATAATTAGGTCCGGAAAAATCGTACGTATCAGCAATAAGGGAACAACAAGGAATGGTTAATCCCTTAACAACAGCAATGTAATTATTGTATTTTTTTATTGCGGCTAATGAGTCGCTACCGGTGTACAAAATGTTATAATACATTGCCTTCCGGCTCACAGATGTTGCTCCTACTCCTGCTTCTACCGATTCTTTTGTCACTAAATTGCTGTACCAACCGGTTTCTCGAGCCAAAATTTTTGGTCTGGCAACAGTTTTTATATTCGCAAAGTCGGTGGGAAATTCGCTGATGGCCCTTAATACCATCGCTCCAAACTCAACGGGTTTTGTCCCTTTTGCAACCGCAGATTTTGCTGTCAGGTCGGCCTTTATCCATTCATCCCAAATTAATAGGTCAGGCGCTGCAATTGGCGTTGGTAATACCAAAGTGGTATCTGCCCCCTGAAATACATTGTCTTCAAACACACCTGAAGCAACAGTGCCATCGGGAGCATAATAAGTGCCCAAACCATGAAAGCCATTGTATTTAAAGTCGCCGACATAAAATGCACCATTGGCCCAGTCGTACCTGCCATAACCTTCACGGGTACCATTTACCCACTGTCCGGTGTACATATCGCCATTTTCAAGTTTAAAAACACTGTAACCGTTTTCGCAATTGCCAATTATACATTGTGCTTGCGTTTGCAGGCTGAAAACAACAATGGCAAATACTAACAAAATTCTTTTACCTGATATCCCTTCCATAAATTAATAACCTGTAATGCTTAATCTTGTTTTATCTGTTTTGTTTCAGTTTTGATGGTATAATTACTTGAAAGAATACTGATGTTACCATTTACCTCCAGCATTCCGAGGTTTACTTCTTCAATATGTTCCACACCATGTGCTCTGACTGCAGCTTCAAGTTCTGCCATCGAAATTCCCGATTTTTTCAAATTTGAGGTATTCACTTTGCCCTCATAAATGAGTAAAACGGGGTTTCCTTCCAATAATTTTCTAAAAGGACCATAATTTTCAACCTGTTTTAACACAAAATTGATAACAAACAAGGTTATAGCAGCAACAATTCCGCCAAAAAGTGTGGTATTGCTTCCGAGCATCGCATTTTGCACAGCATTGCTAATTAAAAGCACCAAAACAAAGTCGATTACGCTGAGTTGAGCAATCTCTCTTTTACCCATAACTCTCAGTCCGGCAAGCACTATCACGTAGATAACAGCAACCCGAAGGCATATTTGAAGTATTTGATTTTGGTCGATTACCATGTCACATCAATTTTGTGACTGAAAGGTAGAAATAAAAAACTGTTGTTAAAACCCATAACTTTACCTTAAATTTACCCATTCAACAGACAAATATATGATGCTGAGGAACATCGTTTTATACATTTTTACGGGCTTATTGATACAAGCTGCACAGGCACAGGAATCTTTACTCTGGAAAGTTACCAGTCCCGATGGCAAATACAACTCATACGTTTTGGCTTCTACTACCCTGCCTGGCGTAGAAAATTACGACATTGCTTCCGGCACAGCTTTAATTATGGATAAGGTAAATACGGTAGCATTTTTTAATGTACCCGATCAATCAGAAATCCAGAATATTCCTGTTTTTATGAAATCTTCAGGAGATAATACTTTGAAAGGTTATTATAAACGCGAAGACAGAATCCGTTTTGAATTAATGGTGAACGATAAATTAAAAACGAGTCCTGAAAATTATTACGGATTTAAACCATTATATGTTTTGCAATTATTTAAAGAAAAAGATCATGCGGCAGGCGCTGATTTTCAGCAAACCATATTAATGGATATTGCGCTGCAACAATCAAAACCGACATTGAGTTTAGTTACCATCAGACAAATTGCCGGTATTATGGATCAAATGGATTTTAGTACGCAGGCAATGGTGTTAAGCAGTTATGTAAATAATGTTCAAACTTACCTTGATGCTGATGCTGAAAAGTTTAATGCTTATGTGCAACAATCATTAACCGATTATATTAAAGTTGTTAATTCAGCAGAGCAGTCAGCTTATATTAATGTAATGCTGAATAACATGAACGACTTTTTACTTAAAAAAATTGAACCCCTTAGTTCACAACAATCGGTATTATATGTTTTAGATGCTGATTTGGTGGCTGGCGAATCGGGGATATTAAAAAAATTAAAAAACAAAGGATTTATTGTAACAGCAGAGCCTTTGAGCATAAAATTATATGCAGGAAATGCACCACAATTAGGCGATAAAAACAACAATGCAACAGCTTCTGTTTCATCCAATATTCCTGATGACTTTCCTGAAATGACCTTAACACCAGCAATTAACGGGTATATAGATCCGGAAACTATTAAAGTCATAAATATTAAAGATAACAACAGTTACAACGATGGATTTTTGGCCTATAGAGATCCATTTGGCGATTTTTTTGATATGGCTGCTGCCGATACTTTATTTATGGAAAGTTGGTATGAATTAAAAGGGACTGACGCTAATTTTAAAGTTAAAGTTCCAGTGAAAGCAGAGTGGGAAAAATCAGAAACACCATGGAGTAATGGCGGAACTATTAAGAAATTTATTTATTCAAATAACCACGCTAAATCCGATTTGTTTTATTCAGTTGGATATACGGTTTACCCTCCAAATTTTGTTCAGAATAATAAAAATAATTTTTTCGAACAATTTATAAAAAGCACACAAGATCAAATTAGCGGAAGAATAATCGACCAGCGTATTGTTTCTAATCCGAACTTTACAGGAAGAGAATTTACTGCAGTTGTTGGTGATTCGTTTTTTGTGCGTTCGCAATTTTTGTTACAAGACAATGTGTTGTATCAATTATTGGTTGGCGGCCCGGGCGATAATCCATTTAGTGTATATGCCGAATCGTTTTTAAATTCATTTCAAACAGCAACCAACGTATTGGTAAACTGGCACTTTTTTGAACAACCATCGTTTAATTGTTATTTACCTACACCACCTTCTAAACAAACAAAAACATATCCTTTAGCAGCAGGACCGTTAAATGTAATTACTTATTCATCTACCGATTACAAGGAATTAGTTGAATATATCGTAACCGCAAGCACCTATCCTCCAGGTCACAAATTCGGGAATAAAAATGCTTTTTTTGAGGATTTAGTTGCAACTGCAGAGAAGTCATATATCGGAAAAGCCTATAAAACCGAAAAAGTAGAAAATAATGGTGTTGAAGGTCGTTATATAGAAATGCAATTGATGAATAGCAAAATTTATCGCATCTACTTTTATTTCGATGGAAATACTGTATACCAGTTTGCAGCAGGAGGCGATAGCCAAATCCTGGTGTCGAACAATGCTACAAGATTTATTCAGTCTATCCACTTTTTAAGTGCGGATGACGAAAAGTAAAATACGTAATTTAAAAAGCGGCAGTAATTTTTTAAAAGGTGGGATTATAATTTTACAAAACCCACACCATCAAAAATAGGCACCACATCAAACTGTGGATTGCTCATACAAAACTTGATGTCGTTTTCTATACCTAATCGTTGCAAACGTTTAAAGTGAGTAGCTTGTTTCACTGTGCGCAACATGTTTTCACGAACGTGTTTGTATAATAATTTTGCACTTAAAGTTGAATCGTCGATAATTCTAAAATCATCGGCCAATTCACGTACAACAGCACCTGCAAAAAGCGCATCATCCATTACGTAATGGTCTTTCCAGCCGGCGCAAAATAAAATAGTATTTCTGTTTTCTTTTTTTATCCAGTCGAAAATAGCATCCTGATTAACAAAACTTCCGGCGACAATATTTCTTGCACCTTTACTTTTGAGAACACAACGCGTGCCATTTGTGGTGGTATGAATTATTTCTTTTCCTCTCACATCTTCTCCCATAAATTCGAAAGGAGAATTACCAAAATGGAAATGTGGAATTTTAATACCATCGCGTTCACCGGCAACTAAATAACCTTTTTCGAGCCAGGTATTTGCTTCTTCAACAGTTTCAACCGGGATCATTTTTTTTACACCATGATGTAATGCAGAGGCAATAGTAGAGGTAGCGCGAATAATATCAATAACTACCACGTTTTTATCCTTGGGGTCATGTTGATCCCAAAGGGCAGGTGTTAAACAAACCTCTAATATTGGGCGATTATCTTCTTGTGTGTTGGTCATAATGTTGAAAGCAATTGATTTGAAAAGGCTCCAATTATTTATTCCAAAATGGAATCTTTACAACTTTGGCTTTCACAGGTTTTTGGCGAATATCTATAAAAATTTCGGAATCAACGGCAGATTTTTCGTTGTTTACATATCCTAGGCCTATTGCTTTGTTCAAACTCGGACTTTGAGTGCCTGAAGTTACTTTGCCAATTACGGTTCCATTTTCATCTAAAATAGGGTAATCGTGGCGTGGAATGCCTCTGTCGATCATCTCAAAGCCTACCAATTTTCTTGTTAATCCGGCTTCTTTACCTGCTACAATTTTATCCTTACCTACAAACTCATTATTAGCCGCTTTTAGCTTGGTAATCCAGCCTAAACCTGCTTCCAGAGGAGATGTGGTATCGTCAATATCGTTGCCATACAAACAAAAGCCCATTTCAAGTCGTAAGGTATCACGAGCAGCAAGGCCAATTGGTTTAATGCCATAAGCGGCGCCTGCTTCAAATATTTTGTTCCAAATGGTTAAGGAATGTTCTTTTGGGAAATAAATTTCAAACCCACCTGCACCGGTATATCCAGTTGCAGATATAATTACATTGCCCACACCGGCAAATTGATGTTTGGTAAAAGTGTAATAAGCAATTGTACTCAAGTCAACATCAGTAAGGCTTTGAAGCGCCTCAATGGCTTTTGGTCCCTGAATGGCCAGCAAACTGGTATTATCAGAAATATTCACCATATCTACATTTTCGGTATTGTATTTCATGATATGGTTCCAGTCTTTTTCAATGTTACTGGCATTTACCACTAACATATAGTTACCATCTTCGAGGTGGTAAACAAGTAAGTCGTCCACGATGCCGCCATTTTCGTTTGGCAGGCAGCTGTATTGCGCTTTGCCGGGACTTAATGCATACACATCGTTAGAGGTTACTTTTTGGATTAACGCAGCAGCGCCTTCGCCTTTTAGAATAAATTCACCCATATGGCTCACATCGAAAACCCCAACAGCATTGCGCACGGTATGGTGTTCTTCAACTTGTCCGGAATAAACAATAGGCATTTCATAGCCCGCAAACTCAGCCATTTTGGCGCCGAGGTCTTTGTGTAATTGTGTGAGCGCAGTTTGTTTCATATAGTTTGAAGTTTAGCTCTTACCCTCAAAAGGGCAAAGGCAGGCGCAAAGATAAGCCATTCGCGGGATAGCTTGATGAACATTTGTATAAGGGATAGGGAAGCAATAGGCAGACAAATTTTCAGGGCTTTTACACTCCGCGTATTTTTACCGATTACCTTTGCAGCATGAAGTTGAAAAATCCTATTTCGTTAAAAGATTGTGCTGCATTGTTAAATGCTACATACTCAGGAAACGGTGATGCACTTATTACGGGAATAAATGAAATTCATAAAGTAACGAGTGGTGATATCACTTTTGTTGATTTCCACAAATACTACGATAAGGCTCTTAACTCTGCAGCAACTTTTGTTATCATTAATAAAGAAGTTGAATGCCCCGATGGGAAAGGATTAATTTTTAGCGATGATCCGTTTCGCGATTATGTAAAATTGGTAAAACATTTTGCACCATTTACACCTTCGTTAAAAAATATTGCGGATAATGCGGTTATTGGCGAAGGCACTATAATTTTTCCCGGAGTATATATTGGCAATAATGTAATTATCGGAAAAAATTGTATCCTGCATCCTAATGTGGTAATTTATGACAATGCAATTATTGGTAATGATGTTATTGTTCATGCCAACACAGTTTTAGGTGCTGATGCATTTTATTTTAAACGACGCGAAAAACATTTTGATAAAATGGAAAGTTGTGGTCGCGTAATTATTCACGACGGTGTTGAAATTGGCGCATGTTGCACTATTGATAAAGGTGTGAGTGGAGATACTATTATTGGTGAACAGACAAAATTGGATAATCATATTCATATTGGCCACGGTGTTGAAATTGGTAAAATGTGTTTATTTGCCGGACAGGTTGGTATAGGTGGTAAAACAATTATCGGTAATAATGTAATTGCGTGGGGACAGGTTGGTATTTCGAAAACACTACATATTGGCGATAATGTTGTCATTTTAGCACAGAGTGGAGTAGGAAAAGATTTGGAAGCAGGAAAAACCTATTTTGGTTCTCCGGCAAGTGAAGCGCGTCAAAAAATGAAACAAATGGCAGCGGCAAATAATATGCTGGAAATATGGGAAACCATGCGCAAAAAAAACGCGGATAATTAATATGAGAAAAAATATTTCGTCAGGAGCAAAATGGGAGGATATAGTTGGATATTCACGCGCTGTTATTATTAATAATACAATTGAAGTTACAGGAACAGTTGCGGTTGATGCAGATAATAATTTAGTTGGTGGAGATTCTGCTTATGAACAAACTAAATTTGTCATTCAAAAAATAGAAAAGGTTTTACAACAATGTGGTGCCGAATTAAAACATGTAGTGCGCACTCGCATTTTTGTTACAGATATATCACGCTGGGAAGAATACGGCAGAGCCCATGGCGAGTTTTTTAAAGATATAAAACCATGTACTACCATGGTAGAAATCAGCAAACTCATTGCTCCTGAATATTTGGTGGAGATTGAGGCTACGGCTGTTCTAGATTAAACGTCAAAAAAAACGACTTAATATTTTTACTATTAAGTCGCTCTAAAAAGTGTTCAATTTACATTTGATGAAAATTGCATCGCCACTTGATGCCAAATTTGTCGATAAGCTCACCATAGGTAGCTCCCCACGATTGATTTGCCACTGCAAGTGTGATAACTCCACCGGCAGACAAAGCTTCGAATGCACGCATTAATTCATCTTTTTCGGTAAAATGAATAAATAACGACACGGCATTGCCTGTTTGTGAGCGTTGATCGTTAATGTCGGTAGCCATTATCATCATGTTACCGAATTTAATTTCTCCATGCATTATTTTTTCATGCATTTCTGAAGGTAATTGCGGCGCAGCAGGTGATTCTTTTACAGGTAATAATTTTATTTCACCACCTAAACACGATTGATAAAATGTGAGGGCCGCTTCACAATTTCCATTAAAATTAATGTAAGGAATTATATTTGAAATCATAGTTAATTATTTTCTGGTTGAGGAAATGCGGTGATATCCATATAGGCAACCTCCCATTGGTGACCATCGAGGTCTTCGAAACTATGTCCGTACATCCAGCCATGATCCATTGGGTCGGCGTAAATCCTTCCGCCTGCATCAACAGCATTTTTTACCATGGTGTCAACAGCTTCTCTGCTTTCAGCGTCTAAACAAATGAGAACTTCTGTGCTTGATTTGGCATCGCTGACAGGTTTTTTTGTAAATTCCTGGAAGCGCGATTCAATTAATAACATTACATAAATATTTTCACTGATAATCATACAAGTTGCTGTTTCGTCGGTGAATTGCGGATTAAAGGTAAATCCAAGATATGTGAAAAAACCAATTGATTTTTGAAGGTCTTTCACAGGAAGATTAATAAAAATTTGAGTTGCCATTTTTTGTTTTTTTGAATTAAATTAATTTGACTAATAGTTGCACATCTTTATCGTTCATATAAATTTCTAAACAATAACCTTCAGGGTCTAAATCCGGATGTTGCAATAATTGATTAAAAATATGGCTTATTGCAGGAATATTGTTCATAAAATCGGTTAAAATTGTGCTATAATATTTGCCGGCTTTTATTACATCCGTTTCGCAATTTAATTTTTCGGGTTCATCATAATTCAGCATGTTAACAGCTGCTTTATATAAAATTTTTCTGGTTACATCGGGATAGGAAATGCCATAATACATTCTTCCCGGTTTTTGCGGAATTAACCTATGCAATTCCTGGTGTGCCGCCAAAACACCACCCGGAAAAGATTCTGCACGTATGCAGCAAACTACTATGTCGTTAGGTATTGTAGTGATTTCAGTATGATTTTCCATGCCACAAATTTATGTCGCAAACACCCATATTTAAGAGGGGGAAAACGACAATGTAAGGGGTTGTTTGCGACAAGATATTTTAATACTTTTGCCATGTGAAAACAATATCGATTTTAATTCCCGAAACGGCTGTGCCGGCTGCCGTAGTGGACCCGCGTTACATGTTTAGCGCTGTGAATGAATTTCACCGAGCTGCCGGTTTACCGATACCATTTAAAGTGCAGTTAGTAGCGGCAAAACATGAGATTTTGTTAAATCAGGGTTCATTTAGTGTCAGGCCGGACTTACTGTTAACCGAAGTGGGTGAAACAGATTTAATTATAATTCCGGCATTGAGCGGAGATATGGAAACTGCTATAGCACTCAACAGCGATTTAATTCCATGGGTAGTAAATCGCTATAAAAGCGGTTCAGAAGTTGCCAGTTTATGCGTTGGGGCGTTTTTGTTGGCTTCTACCGGATTATTAGATGGAAAAAGTTGTTCCACGCATTGGATGTTTGCCAATCAGTTCCGACAATTATTTCCGGAAGTAACCTTAGCAGACGACAGGGTGATAGTTGATCAAAACGGAATTTATTCAAGCGGCGGCGCTATGGCTTATTGGAATTTATTATTGTATTTGGTTGAAAAATACACCAATAAGGAGATGGCAATAATGGCTTCAAAGTTTTTTTTGCTGAATGTTAATTTAAATAGTCAGTCCCCATTTTCCATTTTCAAAGGACAAAAAGACCATGGTGATTGTGTTATTCTGGAAGCACAGGTATATATCGAAACACATTACAAAAACAAGATTACCGTTGATGAATTAGCTGCTTTAAGTAATTTAAGTCGCCGCACATTTGAACGCCGTTTTAAAAAGGCCACATCTAATTCGCCTGCCGAATATTTGCAAAGAGTAAAAATAGAAGCAGCAAAAAGTTTGCTCGAATCGGGTCGCAAAACAGTTAATGAGGTTATGTTTGAGGTGGGTTATGCCGATTTGAAAGCGTTCAGAGATGTGTTTAAAAAAACGGCAGGTATGTCGCCTGTTGATTATAGGAAAAAGTATGAAAGTGGATTATATGGATAAGGAAATAGCGGGGTATACCCGTATTAGACACTAACTAAAAGTATATTCAAATTTAAGATGAACGATAATTTCGAAAATATATAAATGTATCTTTTGTTATAATAATTAATTAATCACAAATTTATAACTACCAAAGTTTACATTGTTGTATTTAACCAAAGCATGATAATACCCGGCCGCCAAATTTTTCCTATACACATCAAACCGGATGGTTTCACCGGGATTACTTATTGGAATATTGGCATAGGTATCTACAATTTTACAACTTACATCCATTATTTGTAACATAATTGTTGCACCTGATAGTATTTGAAAATTATCGGGAATTTGCAATTCAACAGTTGCGGTGTTGTGCATGGGGTTGGGGTAAAAATTAAATAATGTTGTATTGTTTACCGTTATTGTTGGCACATCAACAATATCACAACCCGGTTCTAAACAACCCATACTATCAAGGCGTACTAGCCATACATCCCGATCGGTTGCACTCCATGCACTACCTGTTAAAATATAACCTCCGTCTGAAACTTTTGCCACATCGGTAAAATAATTATCTCTGTCTGTTCTAGTATAATATGTTCTTTCCCACAGTTTAACGCCGTTGCTATCAAGTTTACAAATAAAGCCACTGCCCTGACTTACATCATCAGGGATTTTGGTTCCAACAACCATAATCGATTTTTTTTCCATTTCTCGTATACCCCAAATATCCTGCTTGTAGGGTCCATTAAAAAAAGTTCGCCAAATGAAATTGCCATTGTAGTCAAGTTTACCCACGTAATCGGGCATTGGTGCATCACCAATCGAGACAACTGTATCAAGACTTTGTTGCAGGTAAATGTTTTGTTGGTCGAAGGTAATTCTTGCAATACACCCATTATCGTCATCTGGAGTGCCAATTTTTTTTTGCCAGATGAGGTTGCCGGATGAATCTAATTTTGCTAAATACCCATCTGTCTGTGAAAAACTTGTTGTTGGGTCCGTTAATCCACCAATGATAAAATCACCATTTGTATATGAATCTATAGAAAATGCATAATTATTAAGCAGATAGCCAAAAGTATTTTCCCAAACTATTTCCCCGGTGGAGTCTATTTTAATAATATAAAATTTATCGATTAACGTTGCGGTATCAACCGATACGCCTGCAGAAAGATAAGAATTATTTGTCGTTGTAGCCCCTTTATAAATAATTGAATAAGATTGACTGTCGAATTTTTTAGTCCAAATTGTATCACCTATTTCATTGAACTTGTATACCATGCCAAAACTACCAACACCACCCTCAAAATTGTAATCGCAATATTGATATATTCCACTCGTTAAATACTGATTATCAATTTTGACAAGGTTCCCTGGGTAACCAACTGTATAAAGCACACAAGTATCGGCAATTAAATTTTCACGAAATATATTGCCTTCTAAATCCAATTTTCTAAAAAACACACCATCACGGTAAAATCCATCTTTTAAAACATTAGTATAACCTGTCATAACAATAGTATCCATATCCATCAAAAGACTATAACCCCATTCCGATTGGTTTTCGTGATCAATCAAAATATTATAGGTGTTTTGGGATTTTATTTCCGGTAAAAAAAATAAAATGCTTATTTGTAAAAAAACTATCCTAAAATATTTATTCATTGACTACAAATTTTATTGACTGTTTAATCATATTATTTGATGTGACTACTCCTAGATAAAGACCAGAGGTTAACATATCATTATTCACAATTATCAAAGTAGATTGTTGTAATAAGTCATAATTAAATAATACTTTTCCATGCAAATCGTAGATTATAAATCTTGAATTTTCTGGTAAATCGGATAACAAAATTTCAATAACACTTTGCGAACCTACCGGATGAGGGTAGATTTGAATGGCTCCTGTTTCGTTGATTTCAGACTGCTCTTTATAATCCTCATCCGATTCTAAATTGATTTCTTCTAGTGGTTCCTCGTAAGGCACACTTGAAATTTCTTCCAGAATAAGTTTAGCAACTACACCTATTCTATTATTTTTTGTTGATAATTGTTTTATTTTTTCAAATTGTTCTGCATTCATGTCGAACCTATTAAAGGTAGGTTTTGAAAGTTAGCAAAATGGTGAAAATTACTATACCATTATTAACGTTACATGTTTTTTTAAATTTCAAACTACTGATTTTGAGGTAATTAGAGGTCTCATTTGAAGGAATCTAATGTGAAAAAACTATATTTTATTTAGGTTTTATTCATTAAAATACTATAGGATAATGTGAATTTACAAAATATAAATAAACAACATGCATATTTCAGTATAAAATGGAAAGTTTTAACTATTTATAACCTGAATGTGTAATACAATAGCCTTAGCCTGTTTAAACTTGTGACAACCATCATAAAAAGTAAATCCCATGGTTCATATACGGGTAAATGCATCAGGAAATTTGATTTGATTATGTTCTTCCAACCTCAATTTAGGATAAATGCTGGTAGCTCCTATGTAGAAATTGTTGAGTTTTGGGCTAATTAAATGAAAGTATAAAAGGGCATAAACAAAAAAAGCACCCTAAGGTGCAAGTTGTGGGCCCACCTGGAATCGAACCAATCCCGATAGCTATCGGGACTACTGATTATGAGTCAGTTGCTCTATATTTAAGTAATAAATTTTCTCCGATTTCTGGATATTGTTTTAGATTTTGCAAGTATCTGGTACTTTTCATTTTTTTGATGTGAAGTTCAATAGCTTTAGCCTGGATAAAAGAATTACATTCAATTACTAAAAACATCTCCCAAGGAATTCCTTTGCGTGTAAATGCATCAGGAAATTTTATTTGATTGTGTTGTTCAAGTCGCTCAACAGGGCTCAGGCTGGTGGAACCAATGTAGAATTTATTGAGTGATTTGCTAAATAAAATATATGTATAAAAAGGCATAAACAAAAAAAGCACCCTAAGGTGCTAGTTGTGGGCCCACCTGGAATCGAACCAGGCACCTACTGATTATGAGTCAGTTGCTCTAACCGAATGAGCTATAGGCCCGTTGTTTTTAGGGAATGCAAATATAATACGTTTTATTTTTATCGAAACGGTCTAATTTTAAATTAGAGACTGCGAAGTAAAAACCACTTGATTGGTTGGAACTTGCCCACTTGGAATCGAACCAATCCCGATAGCTATCGGGACTACTGATTATGAGTCAGTTGCTCTAACCGAATGAGCTATAGGCCCGTTGTTTTTAGGGAATGCAAATATAATACGTTTTCTGTTTTTGAGTTATAACTTTTTTAAAGTCCTGAATTTCAACCATTTCAAATTTTATAGAACCCAATCCATAATTCTTTGTTTTACCTTTGTGAATATGGAACTAGGCAAGCTTTATCAAAAAGCCTTAAATCTTGAATTTCTTTCGGTAGAGGAAGGGATGTATTTGTTTGAAAACGCACCTACTGCTGAATTAATGCAGGTTGCAGACACCATTCGCAGGCGCAAAAAACCGGGTAATAAGGTTACCTGGATTATTGACCGCAACCTAAATACCACCAATATTTGCGTGGCTAATTGTAAATTTTGCAATTTCTACAGGGTTCCCGGGCATGCTGAAGGTTATATCACCGATAAGGAAACATATCGCATTAAAATTGAAGAAACACTTAAATATGGTGGTGAACAGCTTTTATTACAAGGCGGACATCATCCGGATTTAGGACTTGAATTTTATGCTAAAACGTTTAGGGAAATAAAAGAAATGTTTCCTCAAATTAAATTACACTCACTCGGTCCGCCCGAAATTCATCATATTGCTTCTTTAGGCAACCACACGTATGAACATGTATTAACGGAGTTGGTTAAAGCAGGACTTGATTCGTTACCCGGCGCAGGAGCCGAAATTTTAGTTGACCGTGTTCGGAAAATTATTTCTACCGGAAAATGTACTGCCGATGAGTGGTTAAATGTTATGCGTGTGGCACATAAATTAAATATTACCACGAGCGCAACTATGATGTTTGGTCATATTGAAACCATTGAAGAGCGATTTTTACATTTGGAAAAAATACGTAAAGTACAAAGTGAAAAGCCCGCACATGCAAAAGGATTTTTAGCATTTATACCTTGGACTTTCCAGGATGTGGATACCACGCTTAAAAAAATACGCCGTGCGAAAAACGACACCACGCCTGATGAATATATCCGCACAATTGCCATTTGCAGAATGTTTTTACCTAATATTGAAAACATACAGGCAAGCTGGTTAACCGTAGGGAAAAATGTAGCACAAATTTGTTTACACGCCGGCGCAAACGATTTTGGAAGTATCATGATTGAAGAAAATGTTGTGAGCGCAGCAGGAGCACCACACAGGTTTACATATAAAACTATTCAGGATGCTATTCGCGAAGCGGGATTTGAACCACAATTGCGTAATCAGCAATATGAGGAAAGGGCTATTCCGGAAAATATTGTGGAACAGGAAATTAATTATTAATGGATTTGTTTTTATAATCGGAAAATTCCTGTGGCATTATAATTGAAGTTTTTTTTATTCCTTAAATTTTTATTTCATTATCAAAATTTCATTATATGAAAGTTAAATTATTTGTGCTTTCCATGTCCCTGATTTCATGTGTTACCATTTTCGGACAGGGACAACAGGCAGGAACATTATCATTTCAGGCAGGATACGATTTTGGTATTCATGGAACCTTATATAAATCGCAATACCTTGGGTTGCCACTTGAAACTGATACCGGTGGTGCAGCAACGTCGATGTTTAGTTTTGGCGCACAATATAATTTATTAAACTGGTTGTCGGGCGGCGCTACCTTTGTGTACGGCTCGTATTTAGAAGACACATCAGATGTGAGTGCTAATGGAAATAATGTCGGCACTATTGCTTTTGATTTAAGATTATATCCTGTAAACGGAGAAAAATTTAATTTATACATAGGCCCGGAAGTGGGTTATTCTTTTCTTGAAATACGAAAACTCAATCCAAGTTTGGGAAATATTGAAGAAGTATCTAATTATAGCGGCGGACATTTTGGCGTAAATCTTGGTTTCAATTGGTATATATTTTCATTTGCAGGTGTATTTGCTCAAGCAGAATATACAAGGAATGATTTTACTTTGAAACAATATTATATTGATGGCGAAACTTTTGATTTAACTAATTGGGATGCTTCATTAAATACATTTAGTGGAGCAGTACGAGTTGGATTAAGTTTTAAAATTAATTAAAATCTATTGCCATTTGTTTTTACAGCAAATGGTTAATTTTTTTATATGCGGAAAATTGCTGCGGATATTATTTTTCCTATTCATACTCAACCACTAACCAATCATGTGTTAGTATTAGAAGATGATGGCACTGTTGCAGACATTTTACCAATAACTGAATTGGATAACGCTTCTATTGAAAAAGTGAGTGGTGCGTTAGTGCCCGGGTTTGTTAATGCGCACTGTCATTTGGAACTATCTCATCTCAAAAATAAATTTCCCGAAAAAACAGGTCTGCCACAATTTTTATCTTTAGTAACTCAACAAAGAAATGTTCCCATTGAAATAATTAATGAAGCAATGGAGTTGGCTGAAAACGAAATGATAACCAATGGTATTGTAGCCGTTGGTGACATCTCTAATAACAGCAATTCATTTTATATAAAAGCTAAACGCAATTTATATTATCACACCTTTATTGAATTAATCGCATTTGATCCCGCTCGGGCAAATGGTGCAATGCAAAATGGTGAACAATTATTATCTGCAGCAAGAGGATACGGCATACATGCTTCTTTAGCACCACATGCCACTTATAGTGTTAGTCCCGATTTAATTAAAAGTATAAATGCCAGTTGTTACGCAAATGGAAAACCTACTTCCATACACATGTTGGAAAGTAATGATGAAAATGAATTTTATATCCAAGCTTCAGGATTATATCGCAAATTATACAGAGAATTGGGTGTAGACATCAAACATTTTAATCCAACAGGAAAAACCGCATTAGAAAGTTTATTACCCTATTTTAATAAAGAAGTATCTACGTTATTAGTGCATAATACCATTGCAACTTCATGGGATGCGGAGTGGGCAGAAGATATTCATCCCAATTTATTTTGGTGTTTTTGTCCCAAGGCTAATTTATTTATAGAAGACAGGTTACCGGATATTCCTATGCTCATGCAACATGTTCAATATATTGCAGTTGGTACCGACAGCCTTGCATCTAATCATGGTTTGTCGGTATTAAGCGAAATTCAAACCATACAAAACAAATTCCCGGAGTTGCCAACATCAGATTTGCTGCGTTGGGCAACCCAATACGGAGCTAAAGCCCTGGGTATAAACAACCAATATGGCACCTTCGAAAAAGGGAAACGCCCGGGAGTTAATGTTTTATCCGGAATTACATCTACCCAAACCAAACTTGCGGACACCTTGGTTAGCCGGTTGGTATAATCCTGGAATATCAGGATTGGACATTCCTCTGCCACAATAACCCGTTTCCCGTACAACCCAAATATCTACGTTTCATCCCTAAAAACCTCCCGTTCGTCTAAAACTTTGTCGTAAAGCGGCTTTTGACTTCCAACTTTGCCTTTGGAAACGCTGAAAGTTTCCCAAATGTTAAATTATCTAAAAAACTTTGGAAACTTTTGAACAAAATTTAGTTTCCTGAGTTTCGTGTATTTACCTTTGCGGCCAAATTATGAGTGAAGAAGCTAAAATATTAGAAAAATGTGAGCGTCTGTTCATGCGATATGGCATTAAAAGCGTGACCATGGACGATGTTTCGCGTGAACTGGGCATGAGTAAAAAGACCTTGTATCAGTATTTCGAGAATAAAGAGGAGCTGATACACAAGGTTACTCAAAACCATTTCACTTGTCAAAACAAGGTGGTAGAGCACATTATTCATCATTCCAAAACAGCGATTGATGAAATGATTGGCATTTCCAATTGGATGAATACGATGAGCAAAAATTTAAATCCAAGTTTGGTATTTGACTTAAAAAAGTATCATCCACAAAGCTGGCAAATTTTTAACGACCATAGGAATACAGAAGTTTACAATTGTATAAAACACAATTTGGAACGTGGAATAAAAGAAGGATTGTATCGCGAAGAATTGGATACAGAAGTGTTAGCCAGAATTTATATCGCAAGAATGGAAATGTTTTTAGATGCAGAAATATTCCCATATGATAAATTTCCTCCCGAAAAAACATTTAATGTATTCATGGATTATCATATCCGTGGATTAGCAACAACCAAAGGAATTAAATACTTAGAAAAAATAAAATCAGAAAACAATGGCATATAAACTCAAAGCGTTTTTAATTGCCCTGGTGGTTCCATTTGCTTTGTTTGCCCAATCGCAACAATATTCGTTGCAGGAAGCAATGGACTACGGCATTAAAAACAACGCTCAAATTTTATCCGCGGCGCTGGATGAGCAGGATGCGCAAATTACGGTGAACAATCGCATCGCTAGCGGATTACCACAAATTGATGCATCGCTCGATTATCAAAACTTTTTCAAATTACCCACATCATTAATTCCCGCTGAATTTTTTGGAGGTGAACCGGGTCAGTTTATTCCTGTTCAGTTTGGAACAGAACAAAACATGACAGCCCAGATTTCTGCTTCGCAATTATTATTCAACGGTGCATGGTTAGTTGGTATTAGTGCAGCAAAAGAATATGCTGCATTGGTGCAAAAACAAACCAGACTTGCAGAAACCGAGGTGAAAAAAAATGTAGAAACAGCTTATTATTCAGTATTAATTGCAAAAGAATTTGAAAAGGTATTGCAAAAAAATATTGAAAATCTGGATGCTGTTTTATTTGAAGTTACCGAAATGCAAAAACAAGGTTTTGTTGAGGGTATTGATGTTGACCGTCTTACCATTAGCAAACTTACCTTGAATGGTCAGTTGGAAAATGCGCAGCGACAAACACAATTGGCAACCAACTATTTGAAATTTTCGATGGGATTGGACATGGCAACCAATATTGAATTAACCGATTCGATAGGCGCAATGACAGAAGTGAATATGGTTGGAACAAATTATTTGTCGAGACCGGAATTCAGCATTTTACAAAGTACAATTACATTAAATGAATTGAATGTAAAAATGAACAAGGCATTGTTTTTACCAACTTTAGTAGCCTATGGTTCATACTCGCAAAATGCACAACGAAATAGTTTCGATTTTTTAGATGGTGATCAGGAATGGTTCGAAACAGGATTATTCGGGTTAACACTTTCTATTCCTGTATTTTCAGGTATGGAGAGAAAAACCGGTCTTCAAGCTGCTCAAATCGATTTAGACCAAGCACGTATTCAACAGCAATTGGCCACGCAAGGTATTTTATTGGAAATTGAAAAAGCCAAAACAGATTATATCAATGCTGAAAACGACCTGAACGTGCAAACACAAAATATTGCACTTGCACAACGCATTTATGATACTGCTTTAATTAAGTATCGCGAAGGTGTTGGATCAAGTCTTGAATTAAATAGTGCTGAAAGTACATTATACCAAGCGCAGGGCAATTATGTGAGCGCTATGTTTAATATGCTCAATGCAAAAACTGCTTTAAACAAATCATTAGGATATTATTAAAACTTACATACTATGAGAAAGACCTTATTATATTTAACCGTAATTGTTTTCCTCGCTTCATGCGGCGCTAAAGAATCTGGCGACAAACAAGCTGAATTGGAATCACTTAAAAAAGAGCGCTCTGCACTCGATGATAAAATTAAAGCCATTGAAAAAGAACTGGCATTAAATGACACTACAAAATCAGATAAAGGTGAATTAGTAGTGGTTACTGAAATTCAACCAATCCCTTTTACCCATTATATTGAACTGCAAGGAAAAATTGATGCAGATGAGAATGTTATAGTTACGCCACAAATTCCCGGTGTTATTGATGCTGTTTATGTTGTAGTTGGTCAAAGCGTATCAAAAGGACAAGTATTGGCTGAAACTGATAATGATGCTATGGTAAAAAACATTGAAACATTACAATCACAATTAGCATTTGCTAAGGATGTGTTCAATAAACAAAAAGCATTATGGGACCAAAAAATTGGTAGCGAAATTCAATACTTATCTGCAAAAAACAATGTAGAAACTTTAGAAAAAAGTATTGCGGCTGCAAACGAACAAATAAGCGCAACCAAATTAATTTCACCAATTTCAGGTGTTGTAGATGCGGTTGATGTAAAGGTTGGACAAATTGGTTCTCCGGGATTTCAGGGTATTCGTGTAGTAAATATGCGCACCTTAAAAGCAAAAGGTGAAGTATCGGAATCACATGCAGAATTTGTTTCAGCAGGTGATAATACTAAAATTATTTTGACTGATTTAAATAAAGAAATTGACGCAAAAATTTCATTTGCTTCAAGTGTAATTAATCCGCAAAGCAGAACATTTTCTGTAGAAGCTAAATTGCCATCTGAAAGTAATTTAAAACCGAATATGATAGCCGTTATTAAAATTGCCGATTATGAAGTAGCTAATGCAATGGTGGTGGATTTAAACATGATTCAAAAATCAACTGATGCATCATTTGTATATGTCGCAGCTGAGGAAAATGGTAAATCTATTGCACAGCGCCGCGTTGTAACCGTAGGTAAAATTTATAATGGTATGGCTGAAATTACTTCAGGACTTGAAAAAGGGGATAAAGTAATTACAAGCGGTTACCAGAATTTAATTGCTGGTCAGGAAATTAAATATTGATAAATCAGGGTTGCTTAAAGTAAATTATTTTACCCACGGCAATAAAAAATATTAAACAATGAAAGACGTATTCAAGGAATTTAAACCTTCGAGCTGGGCAATTGATAATAAAACAACCATTTTTATTATCACGATAATGCTCACCATTATGGGTATCTCTACCTATAATGCGCTGCCGAAAGAATTATATCCGGATATCACCATGCCTACTGTTTATGTGGCAACAATTTATCCGGGTTCATCGCCTGCCGATATGGAAAATCTCATTACCAAAGAATTGGAAAAAGAGATTGGAGCAATTAGCGGCATCAATAAAATTATCAGTAATTCTGTTCAGGACTTTTCCAGCATTCAGGTGGAATTTGTTTCAGGAACAGATATTGATGATGCTAACCAAAAAGTAAAAGACGCGGTGGATAAGGCAAAACCTAATTTACCGAGCGACTTAGATCCAACATTTGGGCCTAATGTACAAAAAGTCGAGTTTTCTGATTTTCCTATTCTTCAGGTAAACGTTAGTGGTGACTATGATTTAGCTACCATTAAAAAATATGCTGAAAAAATTCAGGATGAAATTGAAGAATTACCGGAAGTATCTAAAGTAGATATCATTGGTGCACCGGAAAGGGAAATTCAAATCAATGTAGATATGTACAAAATGCAGGCAGCAATGCTTACAATGTATGATATCTATGCAGCAGTTAGTAATGAAAACCGCATTGTATCAGGTGGTACTATTAAAGTGGAAGACATGCGTCGTTCCATTACGGTAAGTGGTGAATTTGACAATGTTGCACAAATTCAAAACTTAACGGTTAACAATGCCAATAACTATCCGATATATTTAAAAGATATTGCTGAAATAAAAGATGATTTTAAAGAACAGGAAAGTTTTGCGCGTTTAGATGGAAAAAATGTAATAACATTAAATGTTATTAAAAAAAGCGGTGAAAACTTAATTGAAGCATCGGATAATATTAATGCGCTTTTAGTTGAATTGGAGAAAAAAGAAATTCCAAGTGATGTTGACGTTACGGTTACGGGTGATACTTCTACCTTAACCAGAACCCAGGTTGCGGATTTAATTAATACGATTATTATCGGATTTATACTGGTTACCATTGTATTGATGTTTTTTATGGGTGCAACCGATGCGATGTTTGTTGGTTTGTCGGTACCACTTTCAATGTTTATTGCCTTTATCGTTTTAAGTTTATTAGGCATAAGCATGAACTTGATTGTGTTGTTTGCTTTCTTACTTGGATTGGGTATTGTGGTAGATGATGCGATTGTGGTAATTGAAAATACGCACAGGATTTTTGCCAATGGAAAGGTGCCAATTAAAACAGCAGCTAAAAATGCTGCAGGTGAAGTGTTTCTTCCGGTACTTGCAGGTACAATGACAACTTTAGCACCGTTTTTCCCTTTATTATTCTGGCCGGGAATGATCGGTTCATTTATGAAAGGTTTGCCTATTACATTAATTATTACCCTCACCGCATCGTTGTTGGTAGCGTATTTAATTAATCCGGTATTTGCGGCAACATTTATGAAACCGCATCACGACACTGATAAACCAAATAGAAGAAAACAAGGAATTTGGTCTGCAATAATTGGTGGTCTTGGTTTATTAATTTCATTAGGTGGTAATCCATTATTAGGAAATGTAATGATTACTTTTGTCGCCATTTTCTGGTTCTATAATTTAGTATTAATTAAAGCAGTAAAAGGATTCCAAAAACGCGGATGGCCAAATATTCAGGCAAGATATGCATCGATACTCAGATGGACATTAAAACATCCAATCATTTTATTCTCATCTATTATTGGTACTTTAGTATTAGCTATCGTAATGTTAGGTATTACTAAACCGGGTGTTGAACAATTCCCAACAGGAGATCCTAACTTTATTTATACATATGTAGTTATGCCTGATGGAACTGATCAACAAACAACCGACTCAGTTACCAAATTGGTTGAAAAAAGAATTTACAATGTATTAGGAGAAAATAATCCTTTGGTTAAGTCTGTAATTAGTAACGTAACAATCGGAGCTAATGAAGACCCTTTTGATCAGAGTTCTTATACCAACAAAGGTAAAGTTGGTGTGGCGTTTATCGACCCTGCCGATCGTCGTCATCAAATGTCAGAACCATATCTTGATAAATTCCGCGAAGCGGTAAAAGATATTCCAGGTGCTGAAATAACTGTTGGAGCTGAACAAAACGGACCACCTGCAGGTAAACCGATTAATATTGAAATTTCAGGTGATGATTTTGATGAATTAATTAAAACCAGCAACGATATTAAACGTTATTTGGAAAGTTTAAATATTGCAGGAATTGAAGAATTAAAAACCGATTTACAAGCAAATAAACCTGAAATTACTATTGACCTCGACAGGGAGAGAATGAATCGTGAAGGAATTTCTACGTTAACTGTTGGTGGTGAAATAAGGAATGCGGTATACGGCTGGGAGGTTTCTAAATTTAAAGAAGGAAATGATGATTTCCCGATTGTAATTCGTTATGACGAAACACAAAGGAAAAATATCGACCAGCTTAAAGATTTGAAAATTACTTATCGCGATATGATGACAGGTCAAATTCGTCAGATTCCTTTAAGTGCTTTTGCTGAAATTAAATATTCAACTACCTATTCAGGTGTTAAACGTATCGACCAAAAACGTGTAGTGACTTTAGCATCCAACTTATTATCCGGTTACGAAAGTGCACAGCCGGCAATTATGAATGAAATTAAAGCCGCTTTGGAAGACTATGACACACCTGAAGGTGTTTCGATAGGTTACACAGGTGCTAGTCAGGACATGGAAGAAACAATCAGCTTTATGGGCGTTGCCTGGATTATTTCTTTATTCCTGATTGTAATTATTTTGGTGGCACAGTTTAACTCTATTTCTAAACCAATCATCATTTTTGCGGAAGTTATATTTAGTATCATCGGGGTATTACTCGGTTACGGTATTTTCGGAATGGACTTCTCAGCGGTAATGACAGGTGTTGGGGTTGTAGCCTTGTTGGGAATTGTTGTTCGAAATGGTATTTTGTTGGTTGAATTTACCGACTTGCTTATTGCAGGTGGAATGCCAATTAGAGAAGCAGTTGTTGAAGCAGCCCGTATTCGTATGACACCGGTTGTATTAACTGCAACTGCCACCATCTTAGGTATGATTCCACTGGCAATTGGGTTTAACATCGATTTTGTTGGATTATTTACACAAGGAAGACCTGATATATGGTTAGGTGGTGAAAACGTTGTGTTCTGGGGACCGTTAGCATGGACAATTGTTTTTGGTTTAGGATATGCAACATTTATTACCTTATTAGTTGTTCCGGTTATGTATTTATACAACGATAAATTTAAAACTTGGGTATTCAATTTACTGGGAATAAAACGCGAAGTGCACCATCACGGCGCAACAATTCCGGGTATGTTGGATAAAGAATAAGCATACTGCTACAAAAAAAGCGCCTGAATTTCAGGCGCTTTTTTTATTTCATAAACAGCGATTAATTATTGATGCCGTTCTTTTATTTTTTCTACAAACTCATCTTTTAATTCCACATATTTTGCAAATTGTTCAGGTGTTAATACAGGTTGTAATGCTGCTTCTTTTTCATCATTTATTTTTTTCATTTTTTTTGCCTTTTCTTTTTTTGATTCATCAGCAGCAAAAACTTCGTCAACACGTTTGGCAAATTTTAAATTAATATCTGCAACTGCACTTTCCTGCGCGTCGTCAAGATTTAATTTCTGGTCCATTAATTCAGTTTGCTTTTTTGCTCTTTGTTCGGCAGGTGGCAAATCATGATTTTGAGCCTGTAAATAAAAGGCGCCGAAGGTAAATACAGTGGCTAATACTATTTTTTTCATACATAAAGGTTTTTGTTTTGACTAATAACTAAGCATTTGGTTTAATCAGATACAAAAACCCTGCCTTTAAAATGGAATAGGCGACAAACGCACATCATCAACCAGCAAAACGCAGCCTGTTTGCGTGGCTGAAATCCCGACTTCCAAGCTGTTTTGGATGGAATTGAAGAGCGGTAGATTAATGCCTGTAACTTCCATTATTCTAATACCATTTTGCCAAAGTTCAATATAACCGTTATTTGTTTCGCTAAACATAAAATGCACTTTAACCGTAACCCATTCGCCCGTTGGGAATACAACCGGAGTGTTCTGGTAATATTTTATTTTATCGCCAAATTTATTTTCTATCGCCAACGAGTTGCCATTAAATACAATTCTGGGTCCGGGGCTTTCGTTGAAATAACTATTTTCAAAATCAGCAATACTGTATGGCATTCCATCAGCGATATAATATTTTGCTTCATACCATAAGTTCATACCTTTTACGAAATAATTAAATGTACGTTCAATACTGCTTTTTGATGTTACCATATTTGCACTTGGAGCAACTGCCGTAAATTGAAAAACTTTATTCGTGATATTTTCCGGGTCGGAAACAATATCAATTCTATTATCTAAAAAATCACAGGTATTGTTTAACAAACAAGCCCTTAACGCTACATAATCTTCTACACTTGGTGCAAGCGGACTTTGTAATACAAAACTATTCCAGTGCAAAGTGCTGTCATCGGTAGAAAGAATAATAGCATCTTGTAAAACAGCATAATCATTTACTTCATCATAAAAAGTATTAGTAACCGGAAAAAGAGAGCCGTCATCGGTTGTTACAAAAAGTTCGTCATCAGTAAATACATAAATATCTTCAAACCCCGGGGTAAAATATTGTTCTAAAAAAGTGCAACCATCATCCGATTGTAAATATGCCTCTCCCGAATTAGTAACTAAAGCAATATCGCCGGATTCAGATACAAAGGAAGTAATGACATCTGCAACGGCCGGACATCCTGCAGTGTTATCTTTACAAGAAGATGACAGTATTAAAACACATAAAACGGCAAGGGGAAATGGGTTGAAAGGGCGCATAAATATTAGGGTTTAATCAAATATAACGTTAATAAACCTCCTGTTATTGAGTGTACATTGACAAATATCACCAAACCAGCCTTAATAGAGCTGCTAAGGAATTGTAAATTTGCCACATGAAAAGATTTTTGTTTTTGACATTTGTGTATGGAATAGTGACACTAAATGCACAATCTCCTTTTACTATTTATAATGAAGATAATTCTGATTTACCGGTTAATCAGGTAAATAAAATAGTTGTTGACGATTTGAATAATAAATGGGTGGGCACTGAAAATGGGTTAATAAAAATTGACGCAAGTGGCGTTTGGACGTTAATAGATACTGCCAATTCAGATATTCCGGCTAATGAAATTCGTAGCATATATGTGATAGATGAGGAGCATTATTTTGTTGGGACTTACCTCAATGGATTAGGTTATTATAATGCAGGTGTATGGACTAATTATACGCCCGATAATTCACCGTTAGCAGATTATCATATTAAAGCGATAAATATGACTAGTGCTGATACCATATGGATAGGTACACCTAGCGGATTAATAAAATGGGATGGTGCAGATTATTGGTTTGTATATAATACCGGTAATTCATTATTACATTCACCGAATATTATTGACGTGTATATCGATGAAAATGATGATGTATTTATCGGTACATTAAATGGCGGATTGAGCACCTATATTGATGGATTTATAGATTATTATAGAACGGATAATTCACTCATCAGCGATAATACTGTAATGTCAATCGCAGAAGATGATTTACATAACAAATGGTTGGCGACTTCTTTTGG
>DAORKJ010000003.1:0-27751 GCA_035439505.1 Chitinophagales bacterium | reverse complement strand
TAATGTCAATCGCAGAAGATGATTTACATAACAAATGGTTGGCGACTTCTTTTGGTGGGTTAAGTGTATTTACACCAGATGAAACATTTTTAAAATTCACTCCACTAACATCTGATATTTCAGACTGGTCGGTTGATGCAGTTGCAATTGACGATAATAATATTGGATTATTAGCTATGGCTTCAACAGGATTAAATATTTTCGATAATACCGATTGGACAATTTTAACAACTGAAAATTCTGATTTACCGGATGATTTTGTTAACACAGTTGTGGCTGACAATGACCAATTGGTGTGGCTTGGAACAGATACCGGTGGTTTAGTGGTATTAAACCGCGATTTATTAAATGGTATAGAACAAACTACAACAATTGCTATGCAGGTATATCCAAATCCAGCAACAGACAACTGTATTTTTTCAGGTAATTTTAATGAAGGAGAAATTCGAATTTATACGTTAAGTGGCGTATTGGTATATACACAAAAAATAAAATCCAATACCAATTTTATTCAGGTATCGGATTTTATAAGTGGTAATTATATTATTCAATTTACTAATGATGAAGGTGCTGCCACCATACCACTATCAATTATCCATTAATATTGAACCATAGTAGCTATGCAGTTATTTTCGTCGAATATTAATCCATCCTGAATTAAAAAGACGGTATAATCAACAATTAGTGTATCACCTTCTAATGCTGCACTTCCACTGAATTCGTAATATATTTCAGGAAATGAGGAAACCAAAAACTGCTGAATTGGAATAATAACTTTCATTCCGGTAACAATACCATGTACTTCCATACCGGCTTCGTATAAACCCGGCCAGCCAAACACAATTTCATCATTGTCGTTTGCTTTAAACACGGAGATGGTATAATCATTCATTGAAGCATCACATGCGTCGTTTACCTGATAGTCGCCAACGTATTCGTCTCGTATATCATAATCAGGCACTACGTCTTTTTCGCAGGCAGTAAATAAAAATGGAGTGAGGCATAGACCAAGTATAAACTTTTTCATAAGCATGTTTTTATATCGTTAAGCCAACATCGTGCCAGTACATTGTAAGAAGCGGCATCAATTGGTAACTTTGTGCAAAAATAGTGTATGATAGCTCAAGCTGATGGTCAAATTCTGATAAGTTTTCAAAATAGCATATTGCAAGGCATTCCGGCCGAACTACCGGAGCCTAAGCCTTATGACACCTCAATCAGCCATGCCCCTAAGCGGAAGGATATTTTGAATGCTGACGAAAAGCGATTAGCCATAAGGAATGCACTTCGTTATTTCCCCACAAAATTTCATGTAACCTTAGCCCCTGAATTTGCTGAAGAACTGCAAAAATATGGCAGGATATACATGTATCGATTTCGTCCTGACTATACGATAAAAGCACGCAGCTGGGAGCAGTATCCGCATAAAAGTAAACAGGCAGCATGTATTATGCTCATGTTGCAAAATAATTTAGACTATGCAGTAGCGCAACATCCTCATGAATTAATTACGTATGGTGGAAATGGAGCAGTATTTCAAAATTGGGCGCAATATTTAATTACTATGCAATATTTGGCCAATATGACCGATGAACAAACATTGGTATTATATAGTGGTCATCCGATGGGATTATTTCCATCGCATAAAAGAGCACCTCGCGTAGTTGTAACAAATGGTATGATGATTCCGAATTATTCGAAGCCGGATGATTGGGAAAAATTTAATGCATTAGGTGTAACACAATATGGACAAATGACTGCAGGTTCATTTATGTATATCGGGCCACAAGGTATTGTGCACGGTACGAATATTACGGTATTAAATGCTGCGCGAAAAATTGACAAACAAGCAATAGATTGCTCAGGAAAAATATTTGTGACTGCAGGATTGGGAGGCATGAGTGGAGCGCAACCTAAAGCCGCGGTAATTGCAAAAGGTGTTTGTGTTGTTGCAGAAGTGAACCCTGAAGCAACCAATAAACGACACGCTCAAGGTTGGGTAGATGAAGTGTATGATGATTTAGATACGCTCATAAAAAGAATGGAAGTTGCGAAAAATAATAAAGAAGCTGTTTCAATAGCGTATCAGGGAAATGTGGTTGATTTATGGGAAAAACTGGCAGCAGAAAACATAACTATTGAAATTGGCAGTGATCAGACTTCTTTGCATAACCCATTTGCAGGAGGTTATTATCCGGTGGGATTAAGTTTTGAGGAAAGCAAAAAAATGATGGCAGAGCAGCCGGAATTATTTAAAGAAAAAGTGTACGAAAGTTTGCGCAGACATGTTGCGGCAATTAATAAATTAACAGCAAACGGCATGTACTTTTTTGATTATGGCAATGCATTTTTATTGGAATCTTCAAGAGCGGGTGCAGATATTTTAGATGATAAAAAAGGATTTATTTACAAAAGTTATGTGCAGGATATTTTAGGACCAATGTGTTTTGATTTTGGATTTGGTCCATTCAGATGGGTGTGCTCGAGTAACGACGAAACTGATTTGCGCAAAACAGATTTAATTGCTGCCAAGGTGTTAAAAGAAATATTTGCAACGGCTCCGGATGAAATTAAATTACAATTGTCGGATAATATTAATTGGATAGAATCGGCAATGGATAATAAAATGGTTGTTGGCAGTCAGGCGCGCATTTTATATGCAGATGCAGAGGGTAGAATGAAAATTGCGAAAGCATTTAATGATGCCATAAAAAGTGGTGAGTTGAGCGGACCGGTGGTATTAGGTCGCGACCATCACGATGTTAGCGGGACAGATTCGCCTTATCGCGAAACAAGTAATATTTATGATGGCAGTAAATTTACTGCCGACATGGCCATTCACAATGTTATAGGTGATAGTTTCCGTGGAGCAACATGGGTGAGTATTCACAATGGTGGTGGTGTTGGTTGGGGAGAAGTGATCAACGGAGGATTTGGAATGGTGTTGGATGGCACTCCGGAGGCGGAAAATAATCTAACCCAAATGTTGTTTTGGGATGTAAACAACGGAATCAGCAGAAGGGCTTGGGCTAGAAATGAGGAAGCATTGTTTGCCATTCGTCGCGAAATGGAGCGAACACCGGGCTTGAAGATTACATTACCTGAAATTGCTGATGACACGCTGATTAATGGTTTGGACTTCTAAATTTGTTTTTCTTCTTTTAAGCAGTTGATTTACAATCATTTATAAAAAATTTTAGGCTTCGAAACCTTAACTCCAGCCCTTTTTTTGTTGGTTTCGGGCTGCTCCGGTTATGACCTTTGTGTTGTTCAAGGGAAGTAAATAGCCGTTTATCGGTCACTGTGCAGTGTTTTTACGGTAAACGGATTTCACTTTCTATTTTTTAACAAAAAAACTCAAGGTTATGACACGTAGCATTTTTATTTTATTATTTACTTTTTCAAGCACACTCATGTTTGCTCAGCCGCAATGGTTGAAAGGTTTTGGAGATGAAAACTCAAATTATTTTAGCGGAATGGATGTTGACCCGAGTGGAAACATTTATTTGGCAGGTGTTTTTTCGGATAGTATTTCGTTAGGTGGAATTACGGCCTATGGCGGAAGTTACGATCTGTATATTGCTAAATTTAATCCTGATGGTGAAATCCTTTGGCTTAAAGCAGAAACATCAGATGCACGATATGATTTGTATGATCTTAAAATTTCCGGCGATGATGGTTTTGTAATTTGTGGTTCATTTGATACAGATGATGCTGTTTTTGGAGATATTACTTTAACCCAATCTGATTTTGGTAATACCTACGTAGTAAAGTATGATAACAATGGATCACCGGTATGGGCTAAAACAGAAATAGGATATGCTTATTATGAACATTTAGCTATCGATTCAAATGGCGATATCATTATAACAGGTTCTTTAGTTGGTGATTTTACTTTTGATGGCACACTTCAGGAATCATTTGGCGAGTATGATATTTTATATGCAAAATATTCAGTTAGCGGTGAAGCGCTTTGGATTAAAGTAATGGGTGGTGAAGGATATGAATATTCCGCAGAAGTAATAACCGATGCAGAAAATAATATTATCATGACGGGAAGATTTAATATGCCTTTTGAATTTGAAGGTAATGTGTTTAATCTGATTGCGCTTGGTGATAATTTTGTAATGAAAACAGATGCTGATGGTACGCCATTGTGGGTGAATTTAATTGCATCAGAAAATGATGACTCAGAAATTAAAGGTATGGCTATTGGCGCTGATGGTAATTTATACCTTGGTGTTTCGGTAGAAAATAATACATATGTTGATGCCATTACCATAAACACTTTAGGATTGATTGATGCGTGTTTAATGCAATTAAATCCTGATAATGGGGCCTTAAATTGGTATAAAACCGGTGGAGGGTATGAGTATGATTATGTATACGCGTTGGAAGTTGGCAGTGAAGGTGTTTTTATAGGAGGGGTTTATTCAGGAACTGCCGAATTTGACGGATTACAATTACCTGATGCTTTTTCAGGAAGTTATATTACTTCGTATGATTATAACGGTGACGCAACACAAGTAGTTTCTTTTGTTGGAGAAAGTTTTGTGAGTCTTCAGGAAATAGAAGTAGACCAACATGGCAATATGTACGCAGGTGGAAGTTTTTATGATGACGTTGTTTTTGATGGTCTAGATCCATTAGCTACGGAGGGTAGTGTAGATATTTTTCTTTATAAAGAGGCATCTCCGCTGGTTGCAATTAATAATTATGCCGGAACCATTAATGTTTCAATTACACCAAACCCGGCAACAACAGTTATAAATTTAAACGTAGTAAACGAAACAAATTACCAATTGGATATTATCAATCAACAAGGTGCAATTGTTAAATCAATTGAAAATGCAGTTGGTGAAAATTCCATGTATATAGCAGACCTGGCTGCGGGAATGTATTTTGTAGTTATCACAACTACGGATGGCGTTAAAACAAGCCAGCCATTTGTGAAAAATTAATTAGCACTGCACCGCTACAGTCAGACCCCGGTGGAATTCATTTTCATCGGGGTTTTTACATTTTTCTTATTTTCAACCATTCGGTTAATGGCATCGTCATAAATGCAATTTTTTCACTTTTATTATTGTTAAAAATTGCATTTACTTCTTCATCTAAATCATTAATAATGTGTTCTGCTTCTGCTTTATCCGACGCATTAATAAGTTTATTAAAAAATTTAATAAAAACCTTTTCGGTTTCAAAATAATTTTCGTTTTGAATAAGATAACGTTTAACTGAGCGGGAAAGGCTTTCCAGAATAAGATTATTTTTTAATTCATAATGTAAAATTAAATACATCATTCTGGTATGTGCCTGAATGTCTTTTCTCAATTCAATATCTTTTGTATCTATTAACTCATTAGTAAGTGTAAGCGCTTCGTCAAAACGACCGGTTTTAAAATAATTTATGGCAATACCAAAACGGATAAGCATCCATCTTACGCTATTGATATAAGGTGCATATTTTAATAAATCGGGAAATGTTTCCTGAATAAAGTTTCCAAATGCAACATCGTTGCCGGTAATTTTAAAAGTTATTTCTTTCCAAAGCCACCAGTGTTCAAAATAAATTGCTTCCTGATTAATTGAATTAAAACGTGGTGGCTTAAAAGCTTCAACGTAATCAATAAATGCCTGATATCTGCTGAATTTAGATAAGGTTCCAAGATAATTATTTACTGCAGCGATATATCGTATTGGTTCAACTTCAATTAGTAACGGGTTTGATTCCCATAATTTAATATTTTTACTGATGAAAAAAAGATTTTGTTCTTCATTATTAGAAAGATGGTGATAATTAGAATGCACATAATTAAAATACAGTTTCCCATAAAAATCTTCCGGCTCGTTTTCCGGGTTGAGGATGGGGTTTTTCATAATTGCATCCCATTCCTTTTTATGTTCAGGGTTTCGGAAATCGGGATTTGTTTTAATGTACTTCGTACTTTTAAAATAAATCTTTTGAATGGCTAATGTATTGCTATATTGATGTAACAATTTATCGGTTGTTTCAAATGAGGGCAAAACATTTTGATCCCATAAATCAGCGCGTAAATCAACAAAATATCTCCGTTTCCAGGCTTCAATATCTAAAATAAATGCTTTTTCATCAAAATCAAGCGCCAATTTTTTAGCCTTTTCCCAGGTAAGTAAGGCTTGTTGATATAAACCCTTTTCAAATAATATTTCCCCATTCTCCATTAGAGCATTTAGTCGCATAAATTTTGAAGTATTAGCACGATAGGCGCGCTGACTTTTTAGAATTAATTCCCATAAATAATTTTTGGCAACTGAAATTTGAGTTGACAATGAAGTATTTCTAAATTTTTTAATAATTGCATCTTCGTCATATTCTTTTTGTGCATCCATGGCATCGAACAACTGAAGGTATTGTTGATCAGCGGTTTTTGAATAAGTCTGCGCAAATTTTTTGAAATACCCTTTCTCAGGTTTTTCAAGTGATTTAATCAGCTTATACAAATCATCGTTTTTCTTCATAATGCCGGAATGTTAACTAAAGGTATATGATTCAGACTGAAATTTTGAAAATTAATATACATTAACAAAATATTTATATACATCGAAAAAAAAATTGCTGTTAAGCGGCTATTCTTTTTATTTTTAAAACACTATCCGCTTAGATGCGAATAGTAATTAGTGTTTTTAATGAGTAATCCACATACCTGATTAATGTATTTATGTTATGAAAATAAAGTGCTGCTATTTTTGGTAAATGAATTACTTTTTACCCTTAGAAGCAAATGGAGTTTACCATATTTTTAACCACGCAAATGGTTGGGATGATTTTTATTATAATGAGCAGAATTGTGATTATTTTTTGAAAAAGTTGAGATATCATTTATGGCCGGTGTTGAATGTATGTGCTTACAATCTTTTGCTCAATCATTTTCATTTGATAGTTCGTATTAGGTCAGAAACCGAAATTATTCGATGTAGTAAGTTATGGTGCAGACATCAGCGCGTTCCATACCGACCACTGAAACCAGCGCAGCAGTTTAGTAATTTTTTCAATGGTTATGCTAAGGCTATGAATAAAGTTTACGAGCGAAAAGGTAGTTTATTTCAAAGACAGTTCAAGCGGATTTTGATTGATAATGACGATTATTTGAGGTATGTTATCGCTTATGTGCATACCAACGCCCAAAAACATAATATGGTTGATGATTTTAGAAACTGGGAGTTTAGTTCCTACCATAAAATCCTTAGTGATAAACCTACCTATTTGTTAAAAGAAAAAGTGTTAACCCTATATAATGGCGAACAGAACTATATAAATTATCATGAAAATTTTCTTTCTGCTCGAAATGTTGCATCTAGTAAGTATGACAATTTTACTGGGAGGTGAAATTTGATAAATTTGGCTGAATCTAAATTAGGGAGAGGAATTAAGCGGTTATCGACAAACAACCTGTCAGGTTTAAACCTCGCAGGTTTAAACCTGACAGGTGTATAACATCTGCCAAAATTACAGACGCAAAAAACAGCAAAAAACCCACTCATTTCCTCCTCCCAGCCTTCTTCAAAGCCTCATTTAATAAATACTCTATCTGACCATTAACACTGCGGAAATCGTCGGCAGCCCATTGCTCCAACGACTTCAATATTTCGGGTGAAATACGAAGTATAAAGGCCTGACGGTCTTTACCGGTTTGTTTTTTTTCCTCCTTCGCCATCAACGTTTTTCTTTATTAGGTATATATGTTTTGAAAGCCGTCATCATCATTTCTGCATTTGCTGCAGTAAATCCAATTTTCCGTCCACTGGCTAACGTAATTTCAAAAACATTTTTTCCATTCATGATAAAACCCGTTTTTTTTAAAATTGGATCTGTGCTATAACCAATTCTGCCATAATCCATTATCATCTTTAGTTTGCGATACTCCCAAGTTGAAATGTTGCTGTGTTCTATGTCCAGGTTTTTTCTAAATAATGAATAAAATTTTATTGTTATCCTATAGGCATCAATAGCAATTGTTAAAGTGGTCCTGAAAAAAATAAAATAAATCAACATAATAACACCGGCCATTGCAGCACTTCCAATATAAATCGGTTTTAAATCACCTTTTTGCTGAACAATTTGATAAGCTGCAAAAAATAAACCTGCAACACAAATAAATACAGCCGTAATAAAAATTATTATTGCAAACCGATTATTTATTTTCTGTTCTTCTGTATACATAAAACATAAATAAATTGCAGCGAATAAAACTTAATTCGCTGCAAAAAATTAATTAATGATATAAGGTTCCTGTATTTACTACCGGACTTGCTGCTTTGTCCGAACACAATACCACTAGTAAATTACTTACCATGGCTGCCTTCTTCTCTTCATCCAACTCCACTATACTTTCAGCTGATAATTTATGTAATGCTAGTTGCACCATGCCTACAGCACCTTCAACAATTTTGGTTCTTGCTGCTACTACAGCACTAGCTTGCTGACGCTGTAACATTGCCCCTGCAATTTCTTCCGAATAAGCTAGATGTGTTATTCTTGCTTCAATTACTTGCACACCGGCTAAACTTAATCTGTCTTTTAATTCACCCATCAACATTTCATTAATGTGGTCGCCACCACCACGCAAGGTAATTTCTTTTGATTCATCATCACCAAAATGGTCGTAAGAAAATGTGCCGGCTAAATGACGAACTGCTGTATCAGATTGTAATTTTACATACATCTCGTAATTCTCCACTTCAAATTTTGCTTTAGCAGTATCTGTAACCTGCCAAACAATTACGGTTCCAATTATGATTGGATTACCCAATTTGTCGTTTACTTTAATCTTGTCACCTTCTAATGTTCGTGCTTTTAATGAAACTTTCGCTTTTGAATAAAATGGATTTGCCCAATAAAATCCATTGTCGCGAACCGTTCCAACATATTTTCCAAACATGACTAATACTTTTGAGTCGTTCGGATTAACAATAAAAAATCCAATTAACACAAAAAATAGCGGAATAAAAAATAAGGCAAATGCCGGATGTTTGGTCGCCATTAAAAAGCCTGCGCCTACCATCATGAGTAAGAACACAAACAACATAAAATACCCTGAATTAGGTTTAATGATTTTGTCGGTTATCATAGTTTTAAATTTTTTTGACTGATTTTAAAATGATATCACAAAGATATCATACCAGACGACACAAAACCATGGAATATTTTACATTTAATACAATTTTAACATTTAGCGGCGTAACTCGAACTCGTCGCGGTCGTCGAGGAAAGGTAGGTTTTCTCTTACTCTGGTGAGGTTTTCAGCCGAAAGGGTATATTGTAAAACAGCTTCTTCACTAACTATTTCAGCCTGGCGTTCGCCCATAGGGTTGATGATGGCGGAGTGCCCTGAGTGCATAACTCCATTGCCATCTTCGCCAACCCTGTTAACCCCGGCTACATAACATTGGTTCTCAATAGCACGTGCAATTAGCAGCTGCTGCCAGGCATATGTTCTTCTATCAGGCCAATTAGCTACATAAATCAACAGGTCGTAAGGATGAGCTCCCAGTTCGGTAAACGGTGGCGATTGTCTGCTCCAAACCGGAAAACGTAGATCATAACAAATAAGCGGTAATATTTTCCATTCATGCACTTCCGGAAATATTTTTCTGTTGCCCGCTGTATAATGTTTTTCTTCACCGGCTAATGAAAACAAATGGCGCTTATCGTAATAATTAAGTTCGCCATCTGGCTGCATCCAGACTAAACGGTTAAAATATTTTCCATCATCTTCAATAATTAAACTTCCTGTAATTACGGCTTGTTTTTTTTCGGCCTGAGTGCGCATCCAGTTTACACTTTTACCTTCCATGAAATCGGCAAAACTTTTCGATTGCATGGTAAATCCTGTAGTAAACATTTCAGGTAAAATAATTAAATCGGTAGTAGTTATTTTTTCAAATAACTTTTCAAAACGCGATAAATTGCCGGATGTGTTTTCCCACAATAAATTTGCCTGTACTAATGTCACATTTAAATCCTGCATAATATTTCAGCGGCTTTTTGTAAAGTTTCATCTTGTTTGGCAAAACAAAATCGCAATATTTTTTCGTTGGAACCTTGTCGATAAAAAGGTGACAATGGAATGGCAGCAACCTTATGTTGTATACAAAGTTCTTCTGCAAAAGCCATGTCAGGCAAATTACTTATTTCAGAATAATCAGCTAGTTGAAAATAAGTGCCGGATGCAGGTTTAATTTTAAAGCGCGATTTTTTTAATAAATTATTAAATAAATTTCTTTTATTCTCGTAAAAAGTATGTACATGAAGATATTCATTAGGGTCTTGCATAAATTCAGCCAAAGCATGTTGAATTGGTGTATTGACAGAAAATACTTCAAACTGATGTACACTTCTGAATTCTTTGGTAATAAATTCCGGCGCAAGTACATAACCAATTTTCCATCCGGTATTGTGATATGTTTTACCAAATGAATATACAATGATACTTTTTTCTCTTAAGTTGGGATAATATAAAATACTTTCATGTCGCTTATTATCAAAAATAATATGCTCATATACTTCATCGCTCAAAATAAAAATATCCTTGCCTTCAACAATTTTTTCAAGTTGAATAATATCTTGTTTGCCTAATACTGCTCCGGTCGGATTATGCGGAGTATTAATTAAAATCATCCGCGTGCGCTGTGAAACATTTTTTTTCACCATCTCCCAATCTATACTATAATCCGGAGCGTGTAATGCTACAGGCACCGGAACGCCGCCGCTCAGTCGTATTGCGGGTGCATAACTATCATACGCGGGTTCAAAAATAATAACTTCCTCACCTTCTCTTATAATAGCGGTAATAGCTGTATAAATAGCTTGAGTTGCTCCGGCTGTAATAGTAATTTCCGTGTCCGGCGAATAATTACTTCCGTAAATAGTAAAAACTTTTTCTGCAATACGTTCTCTTAAACTTAAAACACCTGGCATTGGAGCATATTGATTGAATCCTCTGCGCATAGCGGCATAAACATTTTCAATTAAACGAACAGAAGAAGGAAAATCGGGAAATCCCTGTGCTAAATTTATGGCGCCATGCTGATTGGCCAGCGCGGTCATTTTTGCAAAAATACTGATGCCTGAATTCGGTAGTTTCGATTTTATTTGCATGCCGGGAATAACTTATTTACTTCATTCCTGTAAACGTTATTTACAGGAACCATAATATTAGTATAAATTAAAAATATTATTTTAGATGCATCGCATCTGTCAACTCAAAAATAATAATCCAGATTGTTATAAAAACTCATCCAGCTCTTTCCGCTTTATATCAGCAGTTATATCTTTTATTTCCTGTTCTTTATCTTTTTTGCAAATGAGTAAAACATCTTCACTATCTACTACAATATAATCATCTAAACCCTGTATCACCACAAGTTTATTATCAGGTGTCATTATCATATTATTAGCCGCATCATAAATCATCACATTGTTGCCTTTTACCGCGTTGCCATAATAATCTTTATTATAATTATCCCATAAACTTGCCCATGTTCCCAAGTCACTCCAGCCAAAAGCAGCAGGAATAACAAAAACATTATCAGCCCTTTCCATTATGGCATAATCAATCGATATACTTGGACAAATACTATATGCTTTTTCGAGCATACGTTTTTCATCCTTGGTATTAAACACTTTTCGTGCAGCCCAAAAAGCCTGGTGAATGTCTTGCTGAAAATGATCAAAGGCCGACATAATACTTTTTACATTCCAGATAAAAATTCCCGAATTCCATAAAAAGTCGCCACTTTTTATAAATGTTCTGGCTAACTCGTTATCGGGTTTTTCGGTAAACGTTTTTACCTTATGAATGTCGCGGTGAACAGTGCCCTCCTCAAATTGTATATAACCATAACCGGTATCGGGACGAGTTGGTTTAATTCCAAGTGTAACTAATACATCATTTTTTTGGGTGTATTCCAACGCTTCTAAAACGACATATAAAAATTTGTCGGGATTGAGCATAATGTGGTCACTCGGGGCAATCACAATATTAGCATCAGGGTCCATACTGGCAATTTTGTGACAAGCGTATGCTATACACGGAGCCGTGTTTTTTCGCATCGGTTCTGCCAAAATCCTTGAAGCATCAATTTCCGGCAATTGCTCGTTAATTAATGGGACATATTGTTCATTTGTTACGATGAAAATGTTATCTTTGTCAGCTATTTTTAAAAACCTGTTGTAGGTAGTTTGAATTAGGGTTTCGCCGGTGTTGAGAATATCTAAAAACTGTTTAGGTTTTTTTACTCTGCTTTCAGGCCAAAACCTGCTTCCAATACCTCCGGCCATTATAGCCACATAAACTTTACTCATTGAAGCGGATGATAAATTTCTACTAAGAGAACTGTTTTATAAAATTTTATTATATTTAGAAGACGATTCTAATGTCGGAAAAGTTTGCGGCAGAATTTTATTGTGCCTTGACTTTACGACGCAAATATACCTTAAAAGACATTGAAAAAAACAAATTGAGAGATGGAAGTATCTAATATGACAGTGAAGGAAGCCTTGCAGGAGTTTTTTGGTTTCGACTCGTTTAAAGGAAATCAGGAGCAAATAATTGAAAGTTTGTTAAAAGGACAGGACACCTTCGTAATCATGCCAACCGGAGGAGGAAAGTCGCTGTGTTACCAATTGCCCGCAATGATGTTGGAAGGAACGGCAATTATAGTTTCACCACTTATCGCTTTAATGAAAAACCAGGTAGATCTGGTTAGAGGATATAGCAGTAACAACGATATCGCTCACTTTTTAAACTCTTCCCTTAACAGGCAGCAGATTAAAAAAGTAAAGCAGGACATTACCGAAGGACGCACCAAAATGTTATACGTGGCGCCTGAAACCCTTCGTAAAGAGGAAAATATCGAATTTTTTAAAGGGATAAAAGTTTCTTTTGTTGGTGTAGATGAAGCGCATTGTATTTCTGAATGGGGGCACGACTTCCGTCCTGAATACCGCCAGATTCATACCATGATTGAAACCATCAACGATGATATTCCTATCATTGCCCTTACTGCTACGGCCACTCCAAAGGTGCAGAGTGATATTAAAAAGAACCTCGGACTTGAAAATCCGAATGTCTTCATGTCGAGCTTCAACAGGCCTAACCTCTATTACGAAATACGCCCAAAACGCAGCAAAGAGTTCGCTATCAAACAAATAGTGAAGTATATAAAAGAAAATCCTAGAAAATCAGGAATTGTATATTGTCTTAACCGCAAATCCACCGAAGATATTGCTAAAGTGCTGAATATCAACGGAATACGAGCAGGCGCTTACCATGCAGGTATGGATGCTCAAACGCGTCCGGAAGTGCAGGATAAGTTTTTGATGGAAGATTATCAGGTTATTGTGGCTACCATCGCCTTTGGAATGGGTATAGACAAACCGGATGTACGTTTTGTCATTCACTTCGACATTCCTAAATCAATCGAAAATTACTACCAGGAAACCGGAAGAGCCGGTCGCGATGGCCTGGAAGGCAGATGTATTGCTTTCTATAGTTATAAGGACATCGAAAAGCTGGAAAAATTCATGCGCGATAAACCACTTTCCGAGCGCGAAATGGGTGCACAGTTGTTAGCAGAAACTGCAGCGTATGCCGAAACCAGTGTTTGTCGCCGCAGGTTCCTATTATTTTATTTTGGGGAAGAATATGACCGCGATAACTGTGGATGTTGCGACAACTGTTTGAAACCTAAAGAAAAAATTGAAGGCAGAGATTATGTTCAAAATGCACTTCGTGTTGTAGATTTTGTAAAAGAAAATCATCATATTCCTTATTTGGTAGATTTACTTACCGGTAAAAAAACAACCGAAAACCAAAATTATAATCACGACAAAATCGAATTATTTGGTGTAGGAAAAGAAAAAGATGACCATTTCTGGAATTCTATTTTACGTCAATGTTTATTAAATGAATTTATCTTAAAAGATATCGAACAATACGGTGTAATTAAACTCACCGAAAAAGGTCGCGAGTTTATTAAAAAGCCGAAGTCGGTGATGATTTCATTAAATCACGACTACGAAGCTGATACCAGTGATGTTGACATGGAAAATAATGCCAGCAAAAGTGTGTTGGACCCTGCGTTGATGGATATGCTTACTAAATTGCGCGATAAAATTGCAAAAGATGCTAAAATGCCTCCTTATGTAATTTATTCCGAAAATTCACTTGAAGAAATGGCAACCATGTATCCAACTACAATGGATGAAATTGTTAAAATTTCGGGAGTTAGTAAAGGAAAGGCAGATAAATATGGTAAACAGTTTATTGATTTAATTGCACAATATGTAGAAGAAAACGAAATCGAAAAACCTTCCGAATTCGTGATGAAACAGGTTGTCAATAAATCGGCACATAAAGTAAAAATTATTCAGTTTATCGATAAAAAAATGCCGTTACCTGATATTGCAAAAAATATCGGATTAAATTTCCCGGATTTTATTGATGAAATTGAAACCATTGTTACTTCAGGCACCAAACTCAGTTTAAATTATTATCTCAACGATTTAATTGAACAGGATTTACAGGAAGAAGTACATGATTATTTCCTCGAAATGGCCAGCCCCGACCTTAAAACCGCATTTAACGATTTAAAAGATGAAGGCTTGAGTTTTGAAGAATTACGATTACTTCATATTAAGTTTATGTCCGAAATGGCCAATTAATTATTGAATAACTACTGATTTATAGAAGATTAGAAATAAGCGATGCAGGAACAACAAACATTTGAAATAAAGCTACCTCAGTTTGAGGGGCCATTCGATTTGCTGTTATTTTTTATTGAAAGAGATGAATTGGATATTCATGATATTCCGATTTCTAAAATCACTAAAGATTTTCTCGATTATATTCATTCAATGACGCAACTTAATATTGAAGTTGCCAGCGATTTCATACTTGTTGCCGCTACTTTAATGCGTATTAAGGCAAAAATGTTGCTGCCTCGTAAAGAGTTGGATGAATTTGGTAACGAAATTGACCCTCGTAAGGAACTTGTTGACCGATTATTAGAATATAAACGTTACAAAGAAGTTATTACCGACCTCAGCACGCTTGAAGAAGATCGTCAACTGAAAATCCAACGCGGAAATATTACACTTGAACATGATTTGCTGGCTAAAAAACACAGCAACGAAATGGAACTGAGCAGTATCAATTTATTTGTGCTGCTAAAAGTTTTCCAAAAGGTAATGGACAGGTTTAATAACCAGCCTACCGTTAAAGAACATGTTGTTTTTTCTTATAATTATTCTATTGAGGAAGAAAGTTTTGGCGTGTATTCTTATTGTAAAGGCAAAAAAAATGTACCATTTGCTGAAGTATTCACATCCTGCAAAGACAGATATCAGGCAGTGTTCCGTTTCCTCAGCGTGTTAGACTTAATTGCACAGCAAAAACTAACATTATTGGTAGGTGAAGGTCCAAATAATTTCTGGCTAACATCCGACAACGAAAATTAAATCTCTAAAAAATAAAAAAAGGCCGGACGCTTAATTGCATCCGGCCTTCGCTTTTGTAAAACTTACTGTACTGTAATTGTTAAACTAATTTGTCCGGTTAACCCATCACGATTGGTTATGGTAAAAGTGTATTTTTCTGTATCACCAACTGTTGCTCCTGTGGTTGTGTTGAAGTCGTAATCATAATCATCTTCATTTGCAGCTGGTACATCAATATCGTAAACAGAAGTTCCTGTTCCACCATTTACTGATTTGGTAATATTAAAGTGCGTTAATACATCTTCACTTTCTTCTTCTGAATCTGATTTTGCTGCTTCAATACCAATTAATATTGAGTTGCCTGCAGTTACATTAGCATTTGCGGAAGTATATCCCGCACCTGTTTTAAAACTGATTGTTGGTGGTTCCATTTCATCCTCTTTATTGCAAGATGTAAATGTGATTGCTAATCCACTAATCAGCAGGAATGTTAATACCTGAAATTGTTTTTTCATTTTAGTTAGTTTTAATTTGTTTTGATAAAATAATTTTAATATTTAATACGAGATTTAAGCCAATATTTTTATAACCTAAATCTTTAAAGCGGGATAAATGATCAACATATACCGTGTTGAGTAAGTTGTTTCCTGTTAAGCTGATATCAATCGGAAAATGTGTAGTGCGCAAAACAAAACCAGCTCCTGCATTTAGTAATACATATTGGGGGGTAGATGATTCATATGCCGCGGTATTATACTGTCCAAAAACAAAATCGATGTTTACAAAAGCATAAATATTTTCTGCAGATTTAAATTGCGGGACAGTATATTTTAATTCCGGTGTTAATTTATTTGCCGGAATAAAAGGCAAATTGGAACCATCTGCTTTAACTCCCTGCATAGCAGAATATGCAATTCGAGCTGTTGTATTTTTAATTGCAGAAGGTGTACAACTTAACTCAACTTCAAACCCGGATAAATTTGCAGTTTGTTGTTTATAACGATAAATCGGAAATCCAAACCATTCTTCACCTGTTGGTTCAATATAAATGTAATCTATAAAATGATTGTAAAATACCCCCGCATAAGCTTGAAATATATCGCCATTATAATCAATACTTAATTCGGAATTGATATTTTTTTCATTTTCTAATGTTGGATCACCAATATCATAAGTAAATACGCCTTCATGTAAACCGTTAGATGAAAGTTCAGCAAGATTCGGACTGCGTACACCGGTACTGATATTCGTTTTTAAATTCCATTTTTGTGATGGAAAAAAACTCCACCCTGCAAGTCCTGTAACAAACGGACGATAAATAGTGAATGGGTCAATATCCTTATCCGGTGTATTAACACCCGGTGTAAGCAATGTTTTAATATATCGCATACCACCACCAACGCCTATTTCAAACACAGATTTTGTATAATGAAATTTCAAATATCCGGAACCACTACTTTCTGCTAACCAAGCGTCGGGCACAATTCTTTTTTTACCGTAATTCGTATTTTGCTCAACACTTGAAATATTGGAAAAGGCGAAATCTAAATGCGGGTTAATTGTTTTTAACCAACGAAATGTGTACTCTCCGGTTAACAAATGCATATTTAAACTGATAGCACCGCCACCTTCATCTTCCATTCTTAAATTTGATTGAACACCAACATTAAGTTTGATAGTTGAATTAGATAAATAAAAGGTGTTTTGTGAGCTACCAAGGTTTAACATAACAACATGATGTGGCCCCGAGAAATTCCGCGCCCAACGGGCATCCGGTTCTTCAAAAAAATCGGTGATATCGCTAAAAATAAATCCATATCGATTAAACGAAAAGTGATAATTATTTTCACTCGTCCAATTTTTTTTATTAAAACCATATGTGCCTTTTACATAATAACCGTCGAAGCGACTATTCAAAACGCGAGTGCCATTACCATCAGCATAATCGGCATTATTTTCAGCACCAATTCTGATGCGCATCCAGTTATTACCATAATTTGCTTTGTAACCGAATTGCATCATACCGCCCAGCGTATTCGAATTTATTTTAATTCCATAATCAGTTTGAGCAGTATGTAATTCCGGTTTTGCTTCTTCTACAATGTTGATCACGCCCGCAACAGCTTCTGTTCCATGTAAAATGGAATATGGGCCTTTTATTAATTCAACTCTGTCAATACCAATTTCACTTAATCCCAATCCATGTTCATCCTGCCATTGCTGATTATCAAAACGCAATCCGGATACCAATACCAAAACCCTGTTGCCATATAATCCGCGTATTACAGGTTTTGAGATGGCAATTCCGGTTGACAGCTGACTAACACCCGGTATTTTAGCAAGTGCATCGCTAATATTAAATGCACCGCTTTGCGATATTTCTTTCAGCGTAATTGGCTGTATTTGAATACTGGTTTGTGTGGCAGATTCATCCTGAAATGAGGTGACAATTACCGGTAATAATTTTACCGTATCAACCTGTCCTCGAATAATTCCGGATAACAATAAACACATACTCAGTATCCAACATTTATTAAATGATGAATACATGAACAAAAATTAATAATTAGAAAAATTGACTGTTGAATTTAAACAACTTGTTTAAGCAGCAATTTTATTTGGCGGAGGGGTAATTACCTCTGTGTGGAGTTGACTAATATAATAATCCGGCTGTATTGCCCGAAATTCCGGCTGTATAATAATGCCTGTAATTATGTCATTTTGAATATCTTGAACAAAAGGAAAAAATGGTAATACTTTTGTAGTAATGTGTTGTTTACTTTTTTCTTCCATAGCATGCACTAAAGCATTTTCTGCTTTGTCGTTTATCGCATATAATGTGATAGTATCTCCATGCTGAACCGTATCGTATATATCATAATGTATTCCGTTAATTTTAATTTCGAATACTTGTTTACTGATATAATCTTTGGGTAATTTTTTAAACGACTTGAGTGATAAGTTGAGCACTTCAGGATTTAATTTTCCCATTGCAAATTCATCTTCGCGATTGGCGGCTCGAGCACGTACAAAATGGTGGCCCGCTATAAAGGTCAACCCACTGCCTGCAAAAAGCAATATGAATAAAAATAATATGGAAAAAGTACACCTGAAAAGCATCTCATAACAAAAGTATAGCTCAAATCCCATTAATAGGGCACTAAATGTCACGAAACTGTCAGATTTCCTTGAAAATGACTCCTGCAATCTCTTTGATGACCTTTAAATTCAAATCCTAATTAGTAGACAATTAATTTCTTGCTTTCTCTATGGTTTAGCGAATGAATTTCAACAATATAAACACCGTTAGGCAGGTTTGAAATATCAATAGTTTGATCAAATTGTTCCCCTTGAGAATTACCTTGAAGTTTAATATTATTATATCTTCTACCAAGCAAATCTGTAATCATTAAATTGTCAGCGGTAAAGTTTGTTGAGCAAGTAATTGTTACGGTATTGTCTGCCGGATTTGGAAACAAATTAAATGTTGCGGGGTCCAATTGATTTTCGATTTCAAGTGGAAAATAAAAGGATGAGTCAATGATAATATTTTCATCACCCGGAACATAATCGGTTAATGCCATAAAGGTCATCAACATTTCATCTTTAGTATAAGCACCTTCATAAACGTTAATAGGCGGATCATTCGGGTTATCAGGATTATCGCTAGTATTATCATATACTGCTATGGCATGAAAACGCGCACCACTTGGTATTTTCATTATTTTGGGCAGGGTATAAAAATATTGCCAGTGAAAATCCCATTCCGGTATATCAATTACAGGTACAGAATCGCCTCCAACTGTTTCATACCAGATGGTATAAGAACTACCTAACATGTGCATGTGAGGCATAAGTGCAATTAACGATTTGGCACCAACCATTGCACTGGATTGTTGCCTAAACGTAATAATACTATCTGCAGGAATTACTAATGGTTGCCCTAATGGATTATATAATGGTACACTTACAGAACATTTTCGAACAACAGTCGTATCATCCACAAACGAAAAATTAATCCTCGTGCTGTCAGTTAGTCCTATATTGTCAGGAGCATAATGAATTTGAACTACTAAATCGTAACCGGCAGCAATTTTAATTCCCCAGTTTTCAGGAAAATATAATGGGCCGCTTCCGGGCGACCAGCCACCAATGTAATCTATTAAATAAGGCCAACCTGTAAATTCATTAAATCCGGCTAATGTATCCAATTGGTCTAATGAATCGCTGTAGTTAGTATTATCTAAATAAATATCTACATGGTGCACTAAATTCCAGTTTCCAGGAATTATTTCCATGGTATTAAAATATTTATCTGTGGTAAATCCGGTTGGTATTACAAAATGCCGATATTCATCGGTAATATATTGAGTGGTATATGTGCCAATTGAAAAACTACTGCTTATTGTATCTAATACTGAAGTGCCATATTCAAATGTTGGTGCCTCAACTAAAGTAGTATCACCAGCCTGTAAGCCATCAGCTATCCATTCTGCTATTTTAAATCGCTCATCATCAGACAGTACTAATTCATTTGCGAAATGGGTAAAGTTTTCATCAGCAGGCCAAGGAGGCATTTCTCCACTGTCTACAGATTCTTCAATTTCACCGGCTTTTAACTTCGCTTCGGTATAGGTAATTAACGAAAAAGGTGCTATACCGTCTTGGCGGTGACAACTCACACAATTTTCGAATAAAATAGGGGCTACATCTGCGCTCCAAGTAATTTGGGCATTAGTATATAGACTACATATTGTGCAAATTAGTGACAAATAAAACTTCATACAGGATAAATATAACAAACAAATTTGATGGTTTCGTCAGCTTTGGGTAATATTAAATTTTTATTACTTTTCGACAAAAATGCATCCATTGTTTGTTAATCACATTGTTCCACCTGGTGGGTATTCTCAAAAAGGAGATGAACAGTTTTTTGACTAAAATCAAATTGTCAATGGCCGAACAACACGAGCATATCGATATACCTGAAAAAGAAATTAATAACCAATTTTCTTATAAGAGAATTGCTGTTATTATTTTACTTAGTCTGGCTATATCTGCCTATTTGATTTACACATCATTTAACTTCGATGCACTTCGTGGTATAAAATGGGATGCTGAATCACTTTTATGGATTGCTGCCGGATTTATTTTTTTAATTATTCGTCACTTGGGTTATATGTACCGTTTGCGGTTAATTACCGATAAAAAATTATCCTGGCGACAATCTTTTAATATTATTTCTCTTTGGGAGTTTTCTTCTGCTTTAACACCTTCTACGGTTGGTGGTGCAGCGGTAGCAATTTATTTTATGAAAAAAGAAAAGCTGAGTCTCGGAAAAAGTGCTGCAACCAGTATGCTGACTATTTTTCTCGACCAGATTTTTCTTGCTGTTTTTGGAATTTTAATGTGGTTTGTTGTTGGTGGAAATAAGATGTTTGCATCAGATGCTAATTGTCGTAGTCAAAGTGACCTCCCACTTATGAATATGTTTCACAATATGCAGGCAGTTTATTTTTTAGGATTTGGTATTTTCTTAATTGTTATAGCCGGCATAGCATACGGATTATTTGTAAATGCACATGCATTTAAATCAATGTTGAATTCAATTTTCAGTTTGCGGTTTTTGAAAAAATGGCAAAAAGATGCAGTTCAAACCGGTAATGATATTATACTTACTTCTGAAGAACTTAAAACAAAAAATGTAGGCTTCTGGGCAAAATCGTTTTTATCGACAACTATTACTTGGATTGCATTTTTTTCTATCCCAATTTGTATCATTCATGCATTTTTTGATCCGACTTTTGCTGATTTACCTGTAATATTTAGTCGCATGTTTGCCATTTGGATGTTGATGTTATTACCCATCTCACCCGGTGGGGCTGGTATTGCGGAATTAACTTTCAGCGCCATGATGTGCGATTTTACCGACCCTGCACTAGTAGCCACCCTGGCATTACTTTGGCGCATCATTTCATTTTATCCGTATTTGTTTACCGGCGTAATAATATTACCTCGCTGGATTAAAAAGGTTTATAGTAATTAATATTACAGGATATAAAACGAATTTATATACATTGACAGATTGCAATGGTCAATACGTGTGTTGACGGTTTTATCGCGTTGAATTTGAAATATTAAAATTGATAGTCAACACGTGGGTTGACGGCTACAAGGCTTCCGAATTTCATTCCATCTCTAAACCGGCTGTTAATCAGCACATCAACACATCAGCACATTAACATCCACCCCGGCGGACACATTATCACATTAATTACCAACCAATTCATAAACCACCCTCATTTCTTTATCTACCTGTTGCATTATTTCTTGCAATGAATAGGTTGTGGTAATATCAGGTAATACACCTCCGGTATCATCGCTTGTTGCGTAATCGTGTTTTAAATGAAAAACCGGGAAACGAATATTTACTTTCGAATTTGGTAAAATTAAGCGCGCATAACTTCCACCATTATTACCATTATTTCCACCTGCCGCTTCTTCTCCAATTAAAACGGCTTGACAATATTGATTTAAATACCCGGCAGTAATCCCACTTGCCGAGGCTGATTTACCATTTATTAGTACATATATTTTACCCCTATATTGCTGTTTGTGTGGTTGCATGTTATAGGTAAAAGTTGCTTGACCATTATTATACTTACATCGATAAAATTCCGCAATATTAAATCGTAAAAATTGTAAGAAAATTATTTTAAAATCCGCATATTGACTTGCAGCCCCATTTGTTTTTATGAGTTGATAATGTTGAGTGCTATCTAAAAAATACCCTAACAAATTACTAACATTGTTGCGGTTTCCTCCTAAATTATCCCTCAAATCAATTACCAGATTTGTGATATTATTTTTCGCTAAATAATTAAACACATCTTTGTAAAAGGGTCTGAACCTGTGATTGGCGAATCCGTCTATATCTAAAATATAAACAGAACTATCTTCCAGGCTGCGATAAAACCTGCAATCTTCAAAGGCATAAATTGAAGTAATACTAACTACAGGAGGAGTGGTTTGTTTTTTTAATACCGCCGGAGCAATTATAGGTTTTGTTTTGCCGGCAAGTTGAATGGAAAACGTATCCGGAAAACCTAATAAGCTGGCTAAAAAATAATAACCATATTCCGGAACATAACTGTTATTTGTAGTAATTAAATTACCATCAGAACTACGGTAATGCCAAAGCATATCAACCAATTGTGATGATGGTGTTTTATTAACAGATACAACTTCTACAGGATAATTTATCGTATAAGTGCTATCACCACCAATTAAAAATAATTTACCTTCATCAATGGCAAAGTCAAATGGCAATAAATTGAGTGGTAAAGAATTAAGGGGGCGATCTATTTTATCAACTGCCGTATGCACACAATTTAATTGTGTAACACAATATCGAACATTTCTAAAAAAGGGTCTTAAATCTATTGAGTCGGTAATGCTGTTTTTAAATCCCTCTAGGGCCTGAACAGTTTGTGTTATTTCTTTTTTAGAGCCAGGATGGCCATTGGTGAGTGCCTCTTGTAAAAATATAATATCGGCTTGCGCTTCTTCCCGGGAAATTTTTTGACTAAATGCTGATTGAAATAAACAAATCATGCTAATCAATAACGCAATAGGATGAACATGATTTGTAAGCATAAAATCAATTTATTTCACGTAATAATACGTGGTTTATAATTATGCAATTACTTTTAACGCTTTACCCACTTTTGTAAATGCTGCAATTGCTTTATCTAAATGATGTTGGTCGTGACCTGCAGAAATTTGAACGCGAATTCGTGCCTGACCTTTTGGCACAACCGGAAAATAAAATCCAATTACATAAATACCTTCTTCCAATAATTGTGCTGCCATGGTTTGACTTAATACAGCATCATACAACATAATTGGCACAATAGGATGTTCGCCCGGTTTAATATCGAAACCAGCGGCAGTCATTTTTTCGCGGAAATATTTTGTATTGTATTCGAGTTTGTCGCGGAGTTCGGTTGTTTCACTTAATAAATCCAATACCGCTATTGATGCGCCGGTAATTGATGGAGCTAATGTATTTGAAAATAAATAAGGACGTGAACGCTGACGCAACATCTCAATTATTTCTTTTCTTCCTGAAGTAAATCCACCACTTGCTCCGCCTAATGCTTTTCCTAATGTTCCGGTAATGATATCAATTTTACCCATTACACCACGATGCTCATGTGTGCCTCTTCCGGTTTTTCCTAAAAATCCGGAGGCGTGACATTCATCTACCATGATTAATGCATTATATTTTTCAGCAAGCTCAACAATTTTATCTAAAGCGGCAATGGTTCCATCCATACTAAATGCTCCATCTGTTACAATTATTCTATTGCGTTGTGCTTGCGATAATTTAAGTTGTTCTTCCAAATCTGCCATATCATTATGCGCATATCTGTATCGTACCGCTTTACATAAACGCACACCGTCTATTATGGAGGCGTGATTTAATGCATCAGAAATAATAGCATCTTCCTCATTAAATAATGGTTCAAAAACACCGCCATTTGCATCAAATGCAGCAGCATATAAAATGGTATCTTCGGTTCCTAAAAATTCTGCTATTTTGCTTTCCAGTGATTTATGAATATCCTGAGTTCCGCAAATAAATCGCACTGAACTCATTCCGTAACCATGGCTTTCAATTGCTTTTTTTGCTGCTTCTATTACTTTTGGATGTGAACTTAATCCTAAATAATTATTGGCACAAAAATTAATCACTGACCTGCCGTCTGCTAAAGTGATGTCAGCACCCTGAGGTGAAGTAATAACTCTTTCGTTTTTATATAATCCTGAATCTTTGATTTCCTGAATTTCGGCCTGAAGGCGATCTTTAATGGTATACATAATTTAAATTTGCTGTGAAATTATAGTAACTAATTCGTCCATACAACATCAAATAAAAATCCTTTGTATTTTTATTTTGTGAACATCAACCCAACTATTGTTATGCAAAAGCGAATAACCACACTTTTTTTACTGTTTTTTAGCGTATATCTACAGGCACAAACCCCAATAAGTGGGGTAATTAATACCTATCTGCAAGTAGATTCAGTAGATGCTTGTCTTAATAAAATTTATACCACTTCAACGGCAGGATTAGCAGTAGGCGATAAAATATTGTTGATTCAAATGAAGGGTGCAGATATCAATTTGACCAATACAGCCAGTTTTGGCAATATCAATTCTTATAATAATGCAGGCAATTATGAGTTTGGTACCGTTGCTGCACTTACTGCCACCACCATTTCGTTGGAAAATACACTCGTGAGAACTTATACAAACGGTGCTTTTTTGCAGGTGGTGAAAGTGCCGGTTTATGATAACGTGAACATCAACGCTGAGCTAACTGCTGCAGAATGGAATGGCACTGTGGGCGGGATTTTGGTTTTTCAAGCCAATCAGGTTGCCTTTAATGCAAATATTGATGTCAGCGGAAAGGGTTTTTTAGGTGGCAATGCCGGAAATTTCCCCGAAAGCTGCCCTACAGGCACTGCAACTACTGTTTACTTCTCTGACACCCTCAGCGGAAAAGGGGGCGAGAAAGGCGAGGGAATAGCCATTTTAACAAATACCTATTTAGCTTGTCGTGGAAAAGCTGCCAATGGCGGTGGGGGTGGTAACGATCATAATGCAGGTGCAGGTGGTGGTGCAAATGGCGGCTCAGGTGGTATCGGTGGCGAAAACGATGAATCGGTGTTTTCTTGCCCGGGAAATGAGGGTTTTGCAGGTGTAAGCATGGACAACACGGCTTTAACAAATAAACTGTTTTTAGGTGCCGGTGGTGGAGCCGGTCATGGCAATAACACAAACGGTACGGATGGTGGCGATGGTGGTGGTTTGGTAATTATTATAGCAAACCTGATTGATGGTAATGGTTTCAGTATAATCAGTAATGGTGAGTCGGTTACGGACTGGGCTTGGGGAGATGGTGCCGGTGGTGGCGGTGCAGGAGGTTCGGTGATTATTAGTGCTGCCGACGCAACTGACCTCAATATCATAGCAAAAGGTGGAAAAGGTGGCGATACCGGAGCTGACCAGTGCACAGGACCGGGAGGTGGCGGTTCAGGTGGCGCATTCAAATTTAATGCAGGCGCGGTTTGGGCAGGTGTTACGACTGATTTGTCAGGCGGAATTTATGGTACCAATACAACGGCAATCAGCGATTGCTTCGGCAATAATAATGGCGCCGCTTCAGGTGGCACCGGGGTTTCAGTTGCCAATTTTATACTTTCAGAAAGCCTTATTGCTTACAATCCCGATTTTGCAGATGCAGGAGCTGATGTTTTAGTTTGCAGCGGAAGTTCAGTTAACCTGGATGGTTCCGGAGGCACAACTTATAGCTGGTCGCCGGGAACGTATTTGGACAATCCTTTGATTGCCAATCCATTATGCACGCCAGGTGGTGATATCACCTTTACACTGACCGTAACCAACGGCTCCGGATGCACAGATACTGATGTAATAACCGTTGCTATTGCACCGGAGGTTATTGCGGATGCGGGTGAAGATGTAGTTAAATGTGGTGATGAAGGTGTAATGCTAAATGCAAGTGGTGGTGTTTCATATAGTTGGTCGCCAACGGCATTTCTCGACAATCCGTTAATTGCTAATCCGATTTCTACGGCACCTATCGATTTTAATTATATGGTAACGGTAACCGATATAAACGGTTGCACTGGAACTGATGTAGTATCGGTGCTGATTAGCACATCTAATTTTTTAACAACAACCGGTGTAGCAGGTGTTTGTGCAGGTGGTGCAGTTGGTTTACTTGCTGAAGGTGGAACTACATACAGTTGGTCGCCATCAACATATTTAGATAATCCATTAATTGCCAATCCGATTTGTACGCCGCTGGCAGATATTACTTATTATGTTACCTCAACCAACGACGAAGGTTGTGAAGATATAGATACCGTTGTTGTTACCATTATACCATCAGAATTTTTATCATTGGATGATGAAGTAACAGTGTGTGAAGGAACATCAGTACCATTATTAGCTACTGGTGGAACAACTTATTCATGGAGTCCGACAACATATTTAGACAATCCATTAATTGCCAATCCTGTTTGCACACCTTTATCAGATATAACGTATTTCGTCACATCATCTTCATTAGATGGTTGTATGGATACAGACACCATTCATATTTCAGTGTTGCCAGGTAATTTTGCGAATGCAATTCCAGATGTAAATGTTTGTGCAGGTGATCCAACTACATTATTAGCAGCAGGTGGTGTAACGTATGAATGGAGTCCCACTACTTATTTGGATGATCCTTTTTCAGATGAACCAATTTGTACACCATTAAGTGATATTACCTATACTGTTACTGTAACCAATGCTGATGGATGTGTAGATGAAGAAACGGTTAATGTAACAATCATTCCTGTAGAGCCTGTTACTGCAGGTCCTGATACAGCAGCTTGTAGTGCAGGACAAATATTTTTATTTGTAAGTGAAGGGGAAAGTTACGAATGGACTCCGGCTACTTATTTAGATAATAGTGCCATTCAATTTCCAACCAGTAATCCTGTTTCATCCATTAGTTATATTGTTTACGTTACCGATATAAACGGATGTGTTGGTTCCGATACAGTTGATATTATTATTTACGACAATCCAATTGTAACTGCTTCAGAAGATGTAACTATTTGTCGTGGTGAATCTGTAATTATTAGCGCAAGTGGTGCAACAACCTATTCTTGGTTTCCGGAACCTATTACACCTTGCGGTGATTGCGAATCAATTACTGTTTCTCCAACAGAAACTACCACCTATTCCGTTCAGGGTTTTGATGCCAATGGTTGTTATGATCAGGCTGAAGTAACCGTAACTGTTGAAATATGTAATGCCATACATGATGAATTATTTGGGGAGATAAAAGTTTATCCCAACCCTGCAACTCAATATATATTGATAACATTACCTGCCATACTTGCTGATGCAGATTTTGTTTTATTAAATATGTTAGGACAGAAATTAAATACAACCATTTTGCGCCAACAACAAAATACATTAATACAATTTGAGTCAATGCCGGCGCAACAATTAATATTACAGATTACAACTCAGTTTGGAATAGTGTATAAATCTATAACTGTAGAATAAAATAAATAGAATATTATAAGGCCGGATAACAATTGTGTTTGTCCGGCTTTATTTATTTTTGGTGTAGGTGAGATTAAAAATCCAATCATCCCCAAGTGTAATTTTATCAGGTTCCGC
>DAORKJ010000002.1:97782-100739 GCA_035439505.1 Chitinophagales bacterium | reverse complement strand
CTGCCCATACAACCAATGCGAAGATCGCCTTGTTCAAAATCAGGGAAATTTTGGAATAAACTTGCAACACCTGTAGGTGTAAACAATACAATCATGTCGTAACCGATTTTTCCTTTCATGTCGGTAAGGTCTGCCGCTACAGTTTCATACATCATAGCTTCAACAAAATCGGCATTATTATTTTTGAGGTATTCGGTGTATACGTCTTTATGATTGACAGTACATGGAAAAATAAATTTTTCTGAAAGGTGCTTTTTAAGCAAATCAAATAATTCAGTTTCTTTACCAGCGCCGTAAAATACTTTGCGTTTGCGGTATTGAATATATTTTTGGAGATAAACCGCAATAGCTTCAGTGACACAAAAATATTTGGTCATTTCCGGCATACGAATGCGGAGTTCTTCACAAATTCTGAAAAAATGGTCGATAGCATTTCGGCTGGTAAAAATAACTGCAGTGTAATCGAGAATATTGATTCGTTGTTTTCTGAAGTCTTTAGCCGCTAGTCCCCTTACCTGAATAAACTGACGAAAGTCGATTTTGATTTTATATTTCTCAGCCAAATCCTGATATGGTGATTTAGGAATTTCAGGGGGCTTGGGCTGTGAAATTAAAATTGACTTTACTGGCTTAATTGCAGGTTGTTGGCTGTTATTCATCGGCAAATTTTTTTGCTTCACCTAAGCCCAATTGGTGAAAACCTTAATGGCTATCAACAAAGGTGCTATTTCGAGGGCGCAAATATACAGCAAAAAATACACGAAATGAAACCGCCCTGTAAGTCGGAGTGAGGCAAAACCCTTAACAAGCCTTATCAATAAGGCAATTGCAATAAGGATAAGTGCGCCAAAAATAGCCCAATTATTAACAGGTGGTTCAGCAAATGCGGCCAAAATAACGAAGGGTAACAGGCCAATTCCCAACAAATGGTAAATTACCAAGGCATTAAATCTAAAAAACTGAAGCGGGGCTGAAAGCTTGAATGCTGCTCCAATTATGCGGTAAACCAACCCTTTCAATAAATACAAAACAGACAATCCACCAATACAGAGGCCGATATTATAAATAGCTAATTTAAACGGTAGTTCAAGTTCGAAATATTGGGTCAACAAATACACAAATACGCCGGCACAAAAGGCAAAGTTGACAAAAGTTAACAATTTGAAAATATTGGCAGAGAACTCTCTGTCGCGATAAATCTGCTGGCCTAAATTGCTATTGAGAATTACAGTGAGGTTTTCTCCTAATTCTTTAGCAAAAACATATCGCAGCCAGGTTACATAAGCAAGCATGACAAGTAACAAAACGGGTAAAATGAAATCGCGGGCAGTAACATGTTGCACCTCGGGTTTTTGAATCATCACCGGCCCACTCTCAATCCTGAACAAACTGTCGTACCCTAATTTATCGAACTTCAACATTTCCAGAACGGCCTGTGTATCAACCGGGTAAACCTTAGCAGGCTTAGGTGGAGGCTGCTGTGGTGAAAATGGTACAGCCTGGTTTTGTTGCACAGCAGCGCCCGTATCAGATTGCGCGAACGCAAATGAAATACCGGCAACCAATAATAATATTAACAATAGTTGTTGTTTCACCTAAAAATAATTCACGTAACCAAAATGTATTTTGGTGTTTTTAAACTGCACCGGATTGCCCTCACGGCTGCCTAATGCATATGTTAGACCAAAGATACCTGCTTTTGTTTCAAAATTTATACCTGCACCAAAACCGTAAGGCCAATCAGCAGTTAAAGTGGTGCCTGCTGCATTTTCGGCATATCCCCCATCGGCAAAAATAGCGGCATAGGCATTTTGTGATAATAAATAACGCAGTTCGAATGTTCCGATATGATATTGAGAAACAATAATACTTTGTTCGTCAAAACCACGTAATAATGCAGTACCACCTATCCGATATAATTCATTTTGCAATAAATAATTATTGATGATAGCAGCGCCTCTTGTTTGCAATAGTAATGTTACTCGCGAAAACAGCGGAATATACCAGCCGAGTTGATAATGATATTTTACAGATAAACTTTTAAGATCAATTGAATCATATAAAGTGCTGAAATCAAATTCCGGATTTAAAGGATCTTGTAATTCAAGAATGGAAGCATTTTCTTTAATTGTTTTATTACCGATAGTCGCGCCAATTTTTAATGCATATCCTTTATAAGGATTAAATCGATAATTCAGTTTTTCAAAATTCCACTCTAAACCATAGGCTCGTTCAACCATATCTAAAGATGAAGGCAATTGTAAATTACTCAGGATATATCCGGTGTCAATTGCTAACACAGCTGAATTATAAAAATTTGCCAGCGCTTTGAAATAATTATTGCCTGTCATTTGAAACAACACACCGGCAGTTGTGGTACGTTCTAAAAATGTGGAATCCTTCAAATACAGACTAAATGCGCCTTCCAGACCAATAGGCAATTTTGGTAAATAGGGATAAACTAATGAAGTTTGTAATTCTTTAGAAGTGCTTTCCAGTTTTGAAAAATGGAAATTAAATAATTCACCAGCATTAAAAACATTGTGCAATTGTAATCTGCCTTCGCCGGTAATTATTAATCGCCCTGTTATAGCTTCGTTGGGAATAACCCCAATAAGAAAATCGAAAGTGCTGGATTGTTTTTCATCCAAATACATAATTATTTTAGCGCGATTACCCGAAAATTCTATTTTGGTATTTTTTGATTTGGTGGCAAACGGTATTTCTTTTAACCTATTTTCCAAAGTATTGAGTAATTGCTGATTAAACGGAGCGCCGGGTGTAATTCCGGTATATTGAATTAAATAATTGGCACTTACATTTAAATTGCCAACTACCAGTAAAGTATCAAATACGATAAATTGATTTTTGCGATAAATTAAATCTGCACTAATCACCGAATCACCCCATATTATACTATCCAGTTGAATTGTTGCAAATGGATAACCAACAGATTC
>DAORKJ010000002.1:86190-97682 GCA_035439505.1 Chitinophagales bacterium | reverse complement strand
TGAGCCATGTAGTATCCTGTGCCAAAGCAACATGACCAAACAAAAACATTAGGAAGATAACGTAAATAGCCCTTTTCATCAGTTGATTGCAAATTTACAGATACATTTGCACCTGCAGTATGAAAATAAACGAAAATAAAGCCGGTATATATATACATATTCCTTTTTGCAGGAAGGCTTGTCATTACTGTAATTTTCATTTTTCCACATCACTGCAACAGAAAAAGGCTTTTTTACAAGCGCTGCACAAAGAGTTGATAGACCAAAAATCTTATTTAAAAGACAAAACTATTCAATCCATTTATTTTGGAGGTGGCACTCCTTCTGTTTTGTCGCAGGAGGAATTGGCTGCCATTATGGAAATAATTTATACGACATATCCTGTTGATGCAAATGCAGAAATAACCCTGGAAGCAAATCCCGATGATATTAATACAACCTATTTGCAACAATTAAAATCAGTGGGGATTAATAGAATGAGTGTTGGCATTCAATCATTTTATGAAAGGGACTTATTGTGGATGAATCGTTCTCACACTGCTGAGCAGGCTGAAAAAAGTTTGCAATTAATTGTTGATGCGGGATTTGATAAAATTACAGCAGATTTAATATACGGCATTCCGATGTTATCGCATTTGGAATGGGTAGCTAATATAAAAAAGGTGATTCAATATGGTGTTAATCATATATCCTGTTATGCATTAACAGTAGAACCTAAAACTGCATTACAACATTTTATAGCAACCGGTAAAACGGTTGGCATCAGCGATCAACATAGTGCAGAACAATTTGCTATTTTAACCGAACAATTAAGTGCAAATGGTTTTGAACATTATGAAATATCCAATTTTGCAAAAAATGGTGCTTATGCTTTGCACAATTCATCTTATTGGTTAGGCAATCATTATTTGGGAGTTGGCCCATCTGCACATTCTTATAATGGCAAAGAAAGAAAATGGAATATTGCAAATAATGCTTTATATATCCAGGGGGTTGAAAATAAATTACCTTATAGTGAGTTGGAAATACTTACAGAGGTTCAACAAATGAACGAACTCATTATGACTTCGCTGAGAACGATGTGGGGATTAGATTTGAACAGGTTTAAACAGCAATTCGGTGAACAACATACAAATACCCTAATGCAAAACATTCAATCTGCAGAAAATAATGGATTATTAATAACCAATGAAAACATCATAACAATTAGTTGGAGAGGAAAATTTCTTGCTGATGGAATTATCAGTGATTTATTTTTCGACGACTAAGGTTTAATCGGAGTAGTTGGCATTTGTTCCGCTAAAAATCCCATCATGGCTTTATAAAATGCCAAACGGTTTTCTTCCAGTTTAAATCCGTGACCTTCATTTTCTTTAAGCATATACACAACATGTTGATCACGGCTGCGTAATGCGTCCACCATTTGTTCGGATTCTGCTTTACGTACTCGTGGGTCGTTGCCACCTTGTGCTATAAATAAAGGCACTTTAATATTTTCGGTATGAAATACAGGGGAAGCATTATATAATAATACACTGTCTGTAACCGGATGACCAATCATTTCAAAAAGCATTTCTTTTTCTGGTTCCCAATAAGACGGTAAATTATTTAATAAAGTAAATAAATTAGACGGACCAACATATGCAATACCACATGCGTAAACATCGGGTGTAAATGTAACACCTGCCAATGCCGAATATCCTCCGTATGAAGAACCAAAAATGGCAATTTTATCTTTATCAGCTATACCCTGGTCAACCAGCCATGCAGCGCCATCTGTTATATCGTCCTGCATTTTTTTGCCCCACTGTTTAAATCCTGCCGTGGTAAAGTTTTTACCATAACCCCAGCTACCTCGAAAATTCACTTGCAAAACGGCATAACCGCGGCTTGCCAGTAATTGTACATCTGCCCTGTAACCCCAATAATCGCGACTTGTTGGGCCACCGTGGACCAGAATTACGGCAGGTAAATTTTTTCCGGAAGTACCGGAAGGAACAGTTAAATAACCGTGAATATTTAAACCGTCGCGGGCTTTGTATTCAATAGGAAACATGGCACTCATTTGTTCTTTTTGAATATTCGTATTTATTGTAGCGAGATGCGTAATACTATTTTCTTCAGCGTGATATAAATAAAAATCGCCAGGTGTTTTATCGTTGTAAGTTCTAACAATAAAATGTTTTTCTTCATTGTCGAAGCCATTAAAATAAATATCATCCCCCGGGAATTTTAATGCCAGTTGCTCATATATTTTTTTCAAATCTTCATCAAAAAAAACTAAATGTTTTTTATCTGTAGCATAATATGCTGAAACCAGCTTATGTTTTTTGGGAGAACGTTCTGCATAGGTAATATCTACATCCGGATGTTCAAGAATTATTTCCGGGTTTTGTGGATTTGCAGGGTCAATTTTTACCAGTGCTGTTTTATCTCTGTTTAAATTTGATAATGCATAAATATATTTATTGTTTTCGTCGAAAAACAGCGGTTCCACCATATCTTTCCAATCGCTTACCAGCAACGATTTAAATGGTTGGTCTTCTGTTTCTCTGTATAACAAATGCGTTTTAGTACCTTTTTCAACACTCACAGCAAGACGCAATTTACCTTCATTATCCGCTTTCCAAATGGTTATCGGATTCGACATATCCTTATTGACTGCAAGTTGCTTTTTTTCACCTGTTTTAATATTTAATCGATACGGCTCAAATAATGCCGGATTATTTTTATTCATTGCAATAATTACCTCATCCGGAAAATCGGTAAGCTCATCAATTACTTCAATTCTGACATTTTGTTCCGGAGTTAAATCACGTTTATTGGTGCCATCTCTATCAATAGCATACAATTTATAATTTTCATCACCCGCAGCATCTTTGATATATAATAATGTGGTATTGTTTTTCCAGAAATAATAGGTAATATCCCTCTCAGTTCCTGAAGTTACGCGTACCGGTGCTGCTGTAATATCAGCCGGTTGCACATAAATATTTAATCGCGAATTATAAGGGCCTAAATAAGCAATATAATCGCCATCAGGAGAAATAGTAAAAGCCGTTTTTTCGGGATTTTTAAAAAATGCCTCGACAGGAATTGTGCCTTTGTCGAGCGCAATTAATCGTTGTATTTCTATAGAGTCGACTTTGGCAGAATGTTCGGGATTAGCTTTTGAGCAGTTTGAAATACTTACCATAGTAATTCCTCCGGCTATTGCCAATAGGATAGATACCATTAATCCAAACTTCCATTTTCTTCTCAATCCAAACATATTCTCAACAAATTTATTCTGCTTAACGACAAATAGATGTTATAAAATCCATAAAAGCATGAATCGTTAACAGTGTTTAACACAAAACAGCGGGCACAAAAAAAGGAAACCTATTGGTCTCCTTCAAATATTTGGTAAGAAAACTGGTGATTACTTCGATAGTTCCACCAATTTATCTTCAAGTTCATATTCATCTCCTTCAATATAACCGGTATGTTTATCGGTTATGAGACCTGCCTTGTTAGTCACCACAGTGAATGGAACAGACTGCCCACCAAGTATACGTTGCAGGTCTTTGTTAGTATCTAACAACACCGTATAAGTCCAACCCTGGCCTTCAGCATATGCCTTCACATTAGCCTTAGTTTTAGCGTCATCTATAGATACAGCAATGAGTTCAACATTGTAGTCTTTTTGCCAATCTTCATAAATCTCAGCGATATTATTCAATTCCTCTTTGCAAGGAACACACCAGGTTGCCCAAAAGCTAAAAACCTGAATTTTATCGTCTTTACCAAAATCGGCTATGTTTACTTTATTACCATTAATATCATAAAGTGTCAAATCCGGCAATGCATCTTGTGCTTGCAGATTATTTAAACCAAAACAGGCAATAGCCAATAAGAGACCGATTTTTTTCATTTTTTGATGATTTAGCAGTTCAAAGATAGGTTTTGATTGTCAATATTTATGCCATAGTCAATACCGGATAGGTTCGTTTTTTCACAGTAGGGTTAGATTTTGACAAAAAAATGGCAATAATTGCGGCTAACATATATTGCCACACGCGTTTGAACTTCACCCTTAAAACCTATTGCACTAAAGCCATTTTTAAGACCTTATTTGAATAAGAAGTGGCTTATCAATAAAGAACTGTTAAGAATATGACAGCACATTTTTAACTTAGTGCCCGGAAATCCAACGATATGACAAAAATTTTAAGCGTTTTATGTATTGTTTTCAGCACCGGTTTTGTGTATGGTCAGGGCAGTTTTTCAGGTGATTTACAGTTAAACACTGAGTTTTACCAAAGCGACTCTGCAATTGGAGCAACCGGGACAGCGCATTACGACAACCTGTTAAGTGGAGCTTATGGATGGCTGAGTACTTACTATCGCAATGAACCTATAGGCCTTGAAATTGGTGTTCGATTAGATATGTTTAATAATGCCAACTTGCACAATCCCGGAATTCCATACACTGATGCGGGTATTGGACGTTGGTATATTTCAAAAAAAATAGATGCTTTAACTATAACAGGCGGACATATTTACTCCCAATTTGGTAGTGGGATTGTTTACCGTTCGTATGAAGAACGACCATTGGGAATAGACAATGCCTTGTTTGGAATGGAAATCGATTATGCATTAAACGAAAACTGGACAGTAAAAGTGCTTGGTGGGCAAATGAAAGATTTGTTCAGTCGCTTTGACCCAATTATTAAAGGGGCGACCATTGAAGGGATGATTCCTACAGAAAATCAACAAATTGTGATTGCTCCCGGAGCCACATTTTTAAACAGAACTATGGACCAAGACAATATGGATATCATTGTCGGGCAAATAAACAGTTATGATTTAGAAGACAGGTTTGTACCTAAATATAATATGTATGCAGGTTCAATTTTTAATACATTAACTGTCAAGGATGTTAGCTGGTATGTAGAATATGCGAAAAAAAGCAGTGAAGCTATCAATGATATTACCGGTCAGTTAGTGGATGAAGATGGAAGTGTTTTATATACATCACTCTCCTATTCCACCTCCAAAATCGGTAAAGGATTTGGCGTAACCGGTCAGTTGCGTATGGTAGACAATTGGGTTATGCGAACTTCGCCGAATGAAACGTTGTTAGATGGTATTATGGACTACCTGCCTTCGTTAACCAAACAAAATTCATTGCGATTAACTGCAAGATATCAGGCGGTGGCCCAGGAATTAGGTGAACTTGCTTATCAGGTAAATGCCACTTTTACACCTAAAAAAGGATATACATTTAATGCAAATTATTCGAAGGTAACAAACGATAGTTTAGATTTATTTCAGGAAATTTTTGTTGATTTCGAAATGCGCAAAACGAAATATAAATTATTATTAGGCGGACAATTAATTAATTACAATCAGGAAGTTTATGAAAACGAACCTGATCGCCCAATGGTTCAAACTATAACACCATTTGCTGAATTAACTTACAAATTCGACAGAAAAAAATCGATGCGTGTTGAATTACAATATCAGCAATGCGAGCAGGATTATGGCAGCTGGGTGTATGGATTATTAGAATATAATATTGCACCAAAATGGAGTTTTGCAGTAAGTGATATGTGGAATTATGAACCTTTACGCACAGAAGAAGCTTTACATTATTATTCGATATTTACGGGATACACGCATAAATCGTCACGATTTACGTTAAACTATGTAAAACAAATTGCCGGTATAGTTTGTACAGGTGGTGTTTGCCGTTACGAACCAGCATTCAGCGGATTAAAAGCCGGATTAGTAACAACATTTTAATTGATTAAAATATGTTTATGAAAAATATAACAAATAAATTTTTAACAATAGTTTCCATTGCTGCTATTGTAGTGATAACGTTTAATGGATGTAAAGAAGTTGGACCGGAAATTAACCTCACTGAGACTGATTATATAACATATTTAGAAACACCGGAAGCTGCCTCACAAAAAATAATTTTGTTAGAAGATTTTACCGGCGCAGCTTGTCCGAATTGCCCTGATGGCCATATTGCCATAGCAGATGTAATTGATGCTAATCCAGGTAAAGTTGTGGCAATTGCAGAATATAATTATTTTGGTGATCCATTATATGGTGATCAAATATTTGTAACAGATGAAGCATATAATCTCGATAAATATTTATTAGGCCCTGTAACCGGATGGCCTGCCATTTTTATTGACAGAAAAGATTTTGGTGGTGATGATTACCTCGCTGAATTACCTGAAAATGTAGCACCTTTTTCTGATGAACAATTAAGCTTAAGCAGTCCGGTTAATTTGTATGTAGACAATACGTATGATGCTGCTACCAGATTATTAACTACACATGTTACTATTAAATATACCGATGACGTAACAACAACAAATAATTTAAGTATTGCATTAACCGAAAGTGGCATTATTGCAGCACAAATCGACGATAATGTTGGGGGTGAGGTACCTGATTACGAACACAATCACATGCTAAGGAAAATGTTAACCTATTACGCCGGGGACGCATTACCGGAAGAAAATATTGCCGGCAGAGTATATGAGTTTGAATATTCTTATACTTTAAATGCTGATTGGAATGCTGACAATATGCATGTTGTTGCATTTGTACATAATGCAGAAACGGATAATAAAGAAGTATTGCAAGTTGCGGAAGTTGAAGTTGTGGAATAATTATAAATTATATTTTTATATAAATCACTGTAACAAAAAAAGGGCTTCGTTTGAAGCCCTTTTTTATTTATTTAATTGTCGGCATTAAATTTTAAGTTGGAATTGTGCAACAAACATATTTGCTGAAGTTATTCCTCCGGGAGAAATAGCACTAGCCCAATTTGTATTAATTACGTTTAATTGTAATCTTGCGGTATTCTCAGGTAAAAATGTAAACCCGATATTACCTGTTATTGTTGTATAATCGTTTTCGTCTTTTGAAGTATTAGGGTCAGTATTTTCGAACTTACCACCAAACTCTAAAGTTTTACACCATGATTTATTGATATCTACTTTTAATAAAGCCTGAGCAAAATAACCTGTCATATTAAAATCTTCAATCAACAAACCTGTTGTATCAGCAATAAATGAAGTTGAGTTTACACCTTGAATGTATTCACCTTCGATAATCAATTTTGATTTATCACCAATTTTTTGCTGCACGCTTAAATCAACACCATAAGAAACACCACTGGTATCTTTAACATAAATATTTTGTGCATTGGCACCAATTCTAATTGCTTTTACCGGACTAAATTCCAAACGCCCAACAAGGTTTTTTTGAGAGTTGTCGTCATTTGTCACTGCACGGTTACTACCATTCGCAATTGCGAGGTAATAATTTAACGGCATTTTTTCTTTCATAAATGTTCCGAACAACATGGCACCCGGTTGGTAGGATGATAAACTATTAGACACAAATAATGCACTTGTAGTTCCGCGATCAATCATACGCAAATCTTCGTGGCTGGTTAATTCATCTAATTCATAAGGCATTTTAAATTGACCAGCACGGAATTGAATATAATCGCTGCATTTATAATCCATGTATGCTAACTCAATTACACGACCAGGGTTGGTTCCTTTTAACTCAGGTAATTGTACACGAACAACGCCGCTGAATTTATCATTTAATTTGATATCAGTGCGCAATTCGATACGACGTAATCTGAAGTTATTGGTTAATGGATCAGCACTGAATTTATTTTGAACATCAACGCTATCGGTTAATGAAGCTTCAAATCGCGAATGCACTAAAGCTTTAACCTTAATGGTTGGTGTAAAAGTTTGTTCAGGTGTGGTAGTTTGACAAATTGCTGATGCGCTTAATAAAGCACATATAGCTAAGAGTCCAATTTGTTTAAGATGCATATTGTAAGATTTTGTGGCTCAAAGGTATTTATATGGTTTTGCAAGTATATTAAGCCAATGTTAAGTTTATTTTGTGTTTATGATAAGTTTGCAAAACCTTTATGCTGAATTAACATATCGTTATTTTTAGTCCGATTATAAGGAGAATGTTACTATAATTATAACATATAGTTAAGTAGATTACCGCACAGTTAAATGTATAAATAATTGATATATGCTGATTTTAGAGGGTTTTTTATAATTCTGTAGCTATCACTTACAGGATTAATTAGTTGTAAAAAACCATCTCCCCACATCGCAAAGGATTAAAGTCAGTTGCCCTTTTAAATTGAAAATCACCTGAAAACATAATGTGCAAAAACTTTGGGTTACAATTTGGCATATCAGGGTCTAAGCCCTATTTTAGCCGCACATTTATGGGACCTTCATCATTATTGGTTTTGATAATGGCAGCGGTTGCCTTTTCGGCGGCCGGTATTCTGCTGTCAAAAGTTGTGTTAAAAGCCTCTAAATCAGAGGTAAAAGGCGAGCCATACGAATGTGGTGTGCCAACTACCGGCAATAGCTGGGTGCAGTTTAATGTTGGGTATTATTTATTTGCCCTCATTTTTTTGATTTTCGACGTAGAACTTATTTTTTTATACCCATGGGCTGTTACCGTTCAAAAACTTGGCATGTTCGCCTTTGTTGAAGCGGTGATTTTCCTCTTTATTTTATTTACGGGCTTTTTGTATGCTCACAAAAAAGGTGCACTAAAATGGATGTAAACAATCAAATCCCAAAACAAGAAGCGTTTCCGGGAGATGTTCATCCCTCTGCAGACGGTGGAATTTTAGTTACAAAACTTGACGATGTAATTAACTGGGCACGCTCAAACTCTTTGTGGCCGCTGGTTTTCGGGACTAGCTGCTGTGCTATAGAGATGATGAGTGCAGCCAGCGCAAAATACGACTGGAGCCGTTTTGGCTTCGAAGTCGCCAGAGCAACACCGAGGCAGGCAGACGTAATAATTATTGCCGGAACCATTGTAAACAAGATGGCGCCTGTGCTTAAGCGGTTATACGACCAAATGGCTGACCCTAAGTATGTGATTGCCATGGGAGCCTGTGCTACGAGTGGTGGACCATTCTTTTATAATACCTATAGTGTAGTAAAAGGCGCCGACCATATTATACCGGTTGATGTATACGTAGCCGGCTGTCCTCCTCGTCCGGAAGCACTTATGCATGCGCTGATGATGTTGCAAACCAAGATAAAATCCGGTGGCAAGCGCGAAAAAATGGTAATTGAGAAATTTTACGATAAAGTAACTGAATGATGGAACGCGAAGCATTACAAGCCCAAATAACCGCAATAAATGCGAATGTTACCTTCGAAGAAGGTGGCGAAATGCTGAATGCCTTTGTGGACCCAAAAGAGTGTCGTGATTTACTGCAAACCCTGCATAATATGGACGACCTTGCTTTTGATTATATGTTTTGTCTGACCTGTGTGGACTGGAAAACACATCTTACCATGGTGTATCATCTGGAGTCGACAAAACACCGTCACGTTGTAGTTATTAAGTCAAAATTAGACAGAGAAAACCCTGAAATAGATACAATGAGTGACATTTGGCGAACCGCAGAATTGCTGGAACGCGAGGTGTACGAATTATTTGGTGTGCGGTTTATCAATCACCCTGACCTTAGAAAATTATTACTTTCTGACGAATGGGAAGGTTGGCCGTTGCGCAAGGATTACGAAGATCCTATCAATATGATTAAGTTGTAACACTATTTCAATTTTTAAATAAATAATACCCGGTTAGAACCAATGTTAGAAGAAATTGCAGTAAATGATACCGGTGATCTGATAATCAATGTCGGACCACAGCACCCTTCCACCCATGGTGTGTTGCATTTGATTATCACTTTAAATGGAGAAACCATTAAAAACATCGACCCAAATCTGGGTTATATCCATCGCTCCATCGAAAAAATGTGCGAAAGCCTGAGTTACAGACAGTTTATTTATGTAACATCAAGGATGGACTACTTGTCATCTCACATCAATAACCACGCATGTGCTTTGACCGTAGAAAAAGGATTACAAATTGAAGTTCCTGAGCGAGCGCAATATATCCGGGTAATTATGGATGAGCTTACCCGTTTGGCTTCACATCAATTATGGTGGGGTGCTGCCGCTATGGATGTTGGTGCTTTAACACCATTTTTTCATGCATTTCGCGAAAGAGAAATGATTAATGAAATAATGGAAGAAACCTGTGGTGCACGCCTTACTATGAATTATAATGTTCCAGGTGGCGTAATGGCAGATATTCATCCGGATTTTCAGCGCAAAACCAAAGCATTTTTAGCCTTTTTTAAAGATAAGTTACCTGAATATGATGAATTGGTAACCGGCAATGTTATTTTCCAGAATAGAATGAAAGATATCGGGATCATATCAAAAGAAGATGCCATTTCTTATGGCTGTTCAGGTCCAACTGCAAGAGCAAGTGGTGTAAGTTGTGATATCAGAAAAACACATCCTTACAGTATTTACGATAAAGTACAATTTGACGAAGTGCTGGAAACTACCGGCGACAGTTTTGGAAGATATTTAGTGAGGATGAAGGAAATGCGTCAATCCATTCATATTATTGAACAGTTAATAGATAATATTCCTGAAGGAGATTTTCAGGCTAAAACAAAAGCAGTTTTAAAATTACCTAAAGGAGAATTTTATTCGCGTGTTGAAACAGCAAGAGGGGAATTAGGGGTGTACATTGTGAGTGAAGGAGGTTTAACACCTTATAGAATAAAATTCCGTTCACCGGGTTTTTCCAATTTGAGTGCATTAAATCATATGGCCAAAGGTCAAAAAATTGGCGATATGGTGGCTATTATGGCTACGCTTGATTTGGTGATTCCGGATATTGACAGGTGAGGGGGATTTGGGGAAGATAGAATTTGTTGATTGAGCAAGATTTGTTGATTGAACAAAATTTGGGGGAAGAGGTGATTTGTGGATTGAGCAAGATTTGGGGATTGAGCAAAATTGAGGATTGAAAAAGATTTTTGAATTGGATTGATTGAAATAAAATAAAATAGCATTCGCTTTGATAAGTTTCGAATACATTGCAGATAATATTGATAAGTGGTTAAATAATACATTTAGCCCATGGCTTGCATTAACTTTTGAGTTTGTTATTGTTGGTGTTTTGTGCATTGGCTTATTTGCCGTTTTGGGTTTAGTATTAATTATGATGGAACGCAAAGTATCGGCTTATATGCAGGTACGTTTAGGACCCAATCGTGTCGGGCCAAAAGGGATGTTCCAAACTGTTGCTGATACGCTCAAATTATTAGTCAAAGAAGGGCTTACCCCTGCAGGTTCCGATAAATTTTTATTTAACCTGGCACCATTTGTTGTAATGATTGCCGCCATGTTGGTTTTAGCACCAATTGCTTTCGCCAAAAACTTTCAAATTTGGGATATTAATATTGGTGTTTTATATGTAAGTGCGGTTTCATCAATTGGTGTAATAGGTATATTAATGGCCGGTTGGGCAAGTAATAATAAATATTCTTTACTAGGTGCAATGCGAAGCGGCGCACAAATTGTGAGTTATGAATTAAGTGC
>DAORKJ010000002.1:0-86090 GCA_035439505.1 Chitinophagales bacterium | reverse complement strand
CTTTACTAGGTGCAATGCGAAGCGGCGCACAAATTGTGAGTTATGAATTAAGTGCAGGTTTATCCATATTGGTTGTTGTAATATTTACAGGCGATTTATCCATTTCGCAAATTATCGAATCGCAACAAACAGGTTGGTGGATTTTCAGAGGGCACATCCCAATGTTAATAGCCTTTATTATTTTTATTATTGCTGTAACAGCAGAAACGAATCGTGCACCTTTCGATTTAGCTGAAGCAGAATCGGAATTGACCGCAGGATTTCATACGGAATATTCGGGAATGAAATTCGCGTTATTCTTTTTAGCAGAATATGTAAATATATTTATTGTATGTGCTATCGGCGCCACCTTATTTCTTGGTGGTTGGATGCCATTGCATATCGGTAATTGGGAAGCGTTCAACAGTATTATGGACTGGATTCCATCATCGCTGTGGTTTGTAGGAAAAACCTTTTTCCTCATTTTTGTAATTATGTGGTTCCGTTGGACATTCCCTCGTTTACGCATTGATCAATTACTCAATCTTGAATGGAAATATTTGTTGCCTATTTCAATGTTTAATTTATTGTTGGCTACTTTAATTGCCATACAAGGTTGGTATTTTTAATGAGTTGCAAATGCAACGCAACAAATTTGAGTGAATTGAATTTGTAGTTAATTTTTGAACTTATGTTTATAACGCAATATATAAAAGAAGTTTTCACCGGAGTAAAATCGCTTCTGACTGGCATGCGCAGAACGGGATATTATTTTACCCACCATAAAGAAATAATCACCCAGCAATACCCGAACGAAATACCGGTTATGGCTGAACGATTTAAAGGTGAAGTAACCATGTTGCACGATGAAAACAACGAACATGCCTGCACCGGTTGCACTGCTTGTGAATTGGCTTGCCCAAATGCAACAATTAAAATTGTAACTAAATTCGATATTACACCTGAAGGAAAAAAGAAAAAAGCTATCGATAAGTTTGTTTACCACCTCGAACTGTGCACATTATGCAACTTGTGTATTGAAGCATGTCCTACAGGAGCAATCAAAATGGGACAGAATTTCGAACACAGTGTATTTAACCGTGTCGAGTTAACTAAAGTATTAAACAAACCGGGTAGTAAAGTGAGAGATGATGTGGAATAAACATAAAATATTTTAAAAATAACACAACTTATACCTTGAGCGCTTACGAAATCATATTTTACCTTTTAGCAGCTTTTATTCTGGGCAACGGAATTTTAGCTATGACAACCACTAAAATATTTAGGGCTGCCATATTTTTATTATTCACTTTAATTGGTGTTGCCGGTTTATATTTTTGGATGCAAATTGAATTTGTTGCCGCAGTACAAATTATTGTTTATGTAGGTGGTATTGTGGTGCTGATAATTTTTTCTATTTTCCTTACTCAGCAATCAGGCTTAGAAATGCCTAAAGCCACATTACAAAGAAAAATATTTTCAGGAATCGCTGCACTATGTGGTGCCGGCTTAACAGGTTTATTAATAAGTCAATATGGTTTTACCAATAATCCTGATGCCGTATTGGACGATTCTGTTCAAAACATAGGAACTCAAATGCTGGATTATGAAGATGTTGGATTTGCATTACCATTTGAAGTAATCAGTATTCTATTATTGGCTGCTATGATTGGCGCAATAGTTATTGCCATGAAATCTAAAGTTGAAGAATCATGAACGAAATAAGTATCACTGAGATTTTATTTTTAAGCACAGCGCTGTTTTTTATCGGCGTTTATGGCCTGCTTACACGTCGCAACATGATTACCATGCTTATGGCAGTTGAGTTAATTCTCAATAGCGTAAATATCAACTTTGTTGCGTTTAACAAATACTTGTATCCTGATAATCTTGACGGATTATTTTTTACGATATTTATTATTGCCATTGCTGCCGCTGAAGCTGCTGTGGCTATTGCTATTATAATCCATATTTATAGAAACCATCATTCTATTGATGTGGAAGACAATGAAGAAATGAAATACTAATAACAACATGAACAGCTATAATTATATATCACTCATTCCGATTTTACCTTTTATAGGCTTTTTGCTGTTAGGGTTACTCGGAAAAAGATTACCGGAAAAACTTTCAGGCTTTATTGGAGTGTTATTTATAGGAATTGCAGCAGTATTATCGCTCACCACTGCCTATCAGTATTTTATTGTTGATGGCGCAATAAATGGTGTTTATCCGCATCTTGAGCCGGTTAAAATAACCTGGTTGCAATTTACATCTACCTTGTCTATCGACATGGGAATTACGCTGGATCCTATTTCCGTAATGATGCTTGTTGTTGTTACGTTCATCTCATTAATGGTGCATATTTTTAGTTTAGGGTATATGCACGGCGAAAAACGTTTTGCTACATATTATTCCCATTTACAATTATTTACTTTTAGTATGTTGGGGTTAGTAATATCCAGCAATTTGTTTCAGATATACATGTTTTGGGAATTAGTGGGCGTTTCGTCATTTTTATTAATCGGTTATTATTACGATAAACCATCTGCAGTAGCAGCCAGCAAAAAAGCATTTATTGTAACCCGCTTTGCAGATTTATTTTTCCTGATTGGTATTTTGATAATGGGCTTAACTGCCAACTCATTTGATTTTAATACCATTATATCAACGCTGACATCCGAAAACTTTAGATTTGGAGCAACATTTTTAGGCTTTAGCGTTTTAACCTGGGCATTAGTATTAATATTTATTGGTGGAGCCGGAAAATCTGCTATGTTCCCACTGCACATTTGGTTGCCGGATGCCATGGAAGGTCCAACACCTGTTTCTGCATTAATTCACGCTGCTACCATGGTTGTTGCAGGTGTATTTTTAGTTGCACGTTTATTTCCTGTTTTTGCAGTTACCGATTCAGGAGCATTGGAAATTGTAGCTTATGTAGGTATTTTTTCCGCCGCTTTTGCCGCTGTAATTGCCTGTACACAAACAGATATTAAACGAGTATTGGCATACTCAACCATGAGTCAAATCGGGTATATGATGTTTGCACTTGGTGTTAGTGATTATGAGCACGGTGCAGGTTTTACGTCCAGTATGTTTCATTTGTTTACCCACGCATTTTTTAAATCATTATTATTCTTAGGAGCAGGTGCTGTTATACATGCAGTGCATAGCAACGAAATGAAAGACATGGGTGGATTAAAAAAATATTTACCTATTACCCATATCACATTTTTAATAGCGTGTTTAGCTATTGCAGGTATTCCGCCGTTTGCGGGATTCTTTAGTAAGGAAGGCATTTTACATGCTGCATACGAATCACATCCCGGCATTTATTATATCGCATTAATTACTTCCGGTATTACTGCATTTTATATGTTCCGTTTGTATTACAATATATTTTGGAACAAACAAGATGCGCATTTACACGATTTTCATGGTGAAGGTCCGATAAGCATGAAATTACCTTTAATCATTTTAGGTACCTTATCAATTGTAGTTGGATTTATTCCATTTGCACACTACATCACACCAACAGGGAAACCTGGTGAAATGCATCTTGATTTGATGTTTTCAATTGCACCGGTTCTTATTGGTGTTGTCGGAATTGTATTAGCGACCTTATTTTATAAATCACAAAATGAAAAAGCCGACAAAGTTGCTACACAGTTAAATGGATTATATAAAGCAGCATATCGCAAATTTTATATTGATGAAGTTTACCTATTTATCACTAAAAAAGTAATTTTTAATTTAATTGGCAGACCTGCAGCCTGGATCGATAGAAATATTGTGGATGGTTTCATGAATGCCCTTGGCAATACAACAGTATCTTTTTCAGCTTCACTTAAGGACATGCAGTCGGGTAAAGTGCAGGAATATGCATTATATTTTATTGCAGGTGTTATTGGGTTGAGTTTGATAGGTATTTATTTATGGATGTAATTATTTGTCTCCAACAGGTTACAAATAATGATTTTATTAAGATGAAGTAATATGAATTTAAATTTACTTATAATAATTCCTGCAATTACCGCTTTGGGGATTGTGTTCACCAGTGGATTGAAACAGGTGCGTTTTGTCGCATTTGCCGGTGCTTTAATTCAATTGGTATTAAGTTTTGTGTTGTTATTTTTATTTCAACAGGAGCGAAATGCAGGTAATAACGAGCAATTTATTTTCCAGGCAACTTATAACTGGTTCCCATCTATAAATATCAATTACCATATCGGAGTTGATGGTATTTCAATAGCCATGATTTTACTGACAGCCTTTGTTGTATTGGCAGGTGTTTTAGTTTCATGGCGTCAGGAAAAACTCAGCAAAGAATTCTTTTTATTGCTCACCGTATTAAGTGCCGGTGCATATGGTTATTTTATTGCTTTAGATTTATTCACCTTATTCTTCTTCCTTGAAGTTGCAGTAATTCCTAAATTTTTATTGATAGGTATTTGGGGCAGCGGTAAAAAGGAATATTCAGCTATGAAACTCGCTTTGATGTTAATGGGTGGAAGTGCTTTAGTGTTTGTGGGTATGATTGGTGTATATTTTTCAGGCACCAACAGTCTGGATTTAATCACCAATGCACAATCATCAATTGCAGAAGAAACACAACGTATATTTTTCCCATTTTTATTTGTGGGTTTTGGCATATTCACAGCTTTATTTCCATTTCATACCTGGGTTCCTGACGGACACTCATCTGCACCTACTGCAGCATCCATGTTTTTAGCAGGTATTTCGATGAAACTAGGTGGTTATGGTTGTTTACGCGCTGCTGTGTATTTAATGCCGGAGGCTGCTGCATATTACCAACCGGTTATTATTATATTATCTGCCATTGCCATTATTTACGGCGCATTTGCTACGTTAATGCAAACCGATTTAAAATATATCAATGCATATTCATCCGTTTCACATTGTGGTTTTGTGTTATTAGGAATAGGCATGTTGAATCAAACAGCAATTAATGGTGCAGTGTTACAAATGGTATCACACGGTTTAATGACAGCCCTTTTCTTTGCTGCTATCGGAATGGTTTACGACCGCACACATACCAGAATGGTAAAAGATATTGGTGGTTTATTAAAAGTAATGCCATTTATTGCTACCGTATTTATTCTTGCAGGTTTATGTTCATTAGGCTTGCCTGGTTTAAGTGGGTTTGTAGCAGAAATGACCGTATTTATGGGTAGCTGGCAAAATCCGGAAACCTTATATCGGGTAGCAACAATTTTAGCTTGTGCAAGTATAGTGGTGACAGCAGTTTATATTTTACGCGCCGCAGGCAAAACAATGTTTGGTCCAATTGTTAATCAGGAACATTTAAGTTTTACAGATGCCGCCTGGAACGAACGTTTAGCTGCCATAGTATTATTAGCTGCAATTTTAATTATGGGTATTGCCCCATTTGTGGTTACTGATATTATTTATCCGGGAACGGAAGTTATGATGCAAAAAATAATAGTACATCAATAAATAAAATAGCATTCAATCAGCATGACATTTACTGATGTCGAAACAGAAAACATATGACGAGTGAATTACTACTACTAATGAAATTTGAGTTGATGGTTACCATCATCCTGTTCATTATTTTACTATTAAGGTTAGGTAAAAATGTAATGGCCACATCTACATTACTCAACCTTGTGAATATATTACTCGCTGTAAATTTTATTGCCGGATTTTTCAGCAATACAGTCGGTGATGCATTTGGCAGCATGTTTCATAGCACCCAATTAATCCACCTCGAAAAAAACATTCTCAACTTAGCCGTTTTAGTTATTTCATTGCAATCTCGTGAATGGCTCAGTTCACATAAACACATCCATGAGTTTTATGTTATTTTATTAGCTTCTTTGTCAGGAATGTTTTTTATGATTTCTGCCCAAAATATGTTTATGTTTTATTTAGGGCTGGAACTATCAACCATTCCACTTGCAGCATTAGCCAACTTCGATTTAGCAAAACGCAAATCAGGTGAAGCTGCAATGAAGTTTATTATTTCATCGGCATTTTCATCAGGTATATTATTATTTGGCATCTCATTACTTTACGGTGCGCTTGGTACTTTAAGTTATGAAGGTATAGCAGCTACCATGAGTGGTCAGCCGTTACTCATATTAGCCTTTGTAATGATATTAGCAGGCTTTGCATTTAAAATGAGTGCTGTTCCTTTCCACTTATGGACGGCAGATGTTTACGAAGGAGCACCTGTGGCAGTAACTGCCTATTTAAGTGTAGTTTCTAAAGGCGCAGTCATTTTTGTATTCTTTAGTGTGTTATATACTGCATTCGAACATATTTTTATTTCCTGGTATAATTTCCTGTTTTTGATAAGTGTGCTCACTATGATTACAGGTAATTTATTTGCATTAAGGCAAAACAATATTAAACGATTTTTAGCCTTTTCATCAATTGCTCAGGTTGGATTTATTTTAATCGGTATTACAGGTAATTCTGCAGAAGGTGCAGCAGCTACCATATTTTTTATTCTGATTTATTTATTTTCCAATTTAGGTGCGTTTGGTGTTATTTCATTGGTAAGTGCTAAAACAGGAAAAGAAAATATTTCGGATTATAAAGGGTTTCATAAAACCAATCCTTTGTTAGCATGGATTTTAGCGTTGTCATTATTTTCACTTGCAGGTATTCCACCTACAGCCGGATTTTTCGGAAAATTCTTTTTACTCATGTCGGGTGCTGCACAAAACAATACGGCACTCATCGTAATAGCAGCACTCAATATGATTGTTTCATTGTATTATTATCTCAAAGTAGTTAAAGCCATGTTTATGGATAGCAACGAAATGGCAATTCCTAAAGTGAATACCGGATTTCAAGCAGGTCTCGCTTTTGCAATTTGTATGGCTGGGTTATTAATCACCGGTTTATTTGGCGGTTGTTACGAATATATTTTTTCAATCATTCATTTATAAATAGTAAGTAAATGGCAATTAATCAAAATCACACCTTCGACGATCTGGATGGTATAAAATGCGCTATTGTAGAAAAAAACGCTGCTAAAGAACGTGTAGATTTTTTAAAAGACTTACTAACTTTTAACGGGTTTACCGTTGTAGTAGTACCTACACCACCGGCAAAAGGCGCTCCAGTGCCTGCTGAAGGTGAAGTACCTCCTCCCCCAACATCCTGGACCGTTGGTGTTTCGGATGCCACTTTTAATCCTACCAATGCCATTTACGGCAGGCTACTACGCACGCGCACCGGTAAAGTGGTAACTATGGCCTACTGGCAGCAAAAGGATACTGAGTCGCACGACCAGATACCCTATTTTGCCAAAACCTGGCGATAATTTTAAGTCAGCTGCTCCTATTATCTTCCAAATTATATAGCCTTAACGCAACTGTTATTAAATTTGCGGGATATGAAAATATCCTGGAACTGGCTCAATGAATTATTACCACTCAGCATGACAGCAAATGAAGCTGCCGTTCTGTTAACTGATATCGGATTAGAAGTAGAAGGTGTATATCCATTTTCAACTATTAACGGAGGCCTTGAAGGACTAGTTGTTGGCGAAGTAATGAGCTGCGAAAAACACGCAGATGCCGATAAATTAAAAGTAACTAGGGTAAATATTGGTACAGATGAATTACTACAAATTGTTTGCGGTGCACCAAACGTTGCTGTCGGACAAAAAGTAATTGTTGCCATTCCCGGAACTACCATTTACCCAATTAAAGGAGAGCCATTTACTATAAAAAAAGCAAAAATACGCGGTGTTGAAAGCAGCGGTATGTTATGTGCCGAAGATGAAATTGGTATTGGCGAAAGTCACGATGGTTTAAAAATTTTACCGGAAAATTCCACTCCAGGAACAGCCGTTAAAACTTTATTTGACGTTTACAATGATACAATAATCGAAATTGGATTAACTGCCAATCATGCTGATGCCAATTCACATACCGGTACCGCAAGAGAATTGCGTGCTGCATTAATCTCACGTGGTTTAGGTAAACCGGAATTAATATCTACACAACAAAATAATATCTCTGTAAATTCACTTCCTGCTGCTATAAAGGTTCAGGTTGAAAATACTGCAGCATGTCCTCGATATTCGGGTGTATTATTAAAAAATATTGTTGTTGGTGAATCACCAAAATGGTTGCAAAATAAATTGCGTGCAATTGGTATGCGTCCAATTAATAATGTTGTAGATATTACTAATTATATTTTACAACTCTACGGTCAACCATTACATGCATTTGACGCAGATAAAATTGAAGGTAATACCATCATTGTAAAAACTGTTCCACAAAACACAACATTTATTACACTTGATGGTAAAGAAAGAAAATTAAGTGAACAAGATTTAATGATTTGTGATGCCAATGGCGGTATGTGTATTGCAGGTGTTTATGGCGGTTTACATTCCGGTGTAACAACTACAACACAACAAGTTTTTTTAGAAAGTGCTTATTTTAATCCTTCGTATATCAGAAGGACTGAATCGGTGCATGGATTAAAAACTGATGCTTCTGCACGTTTCGCAAAAGGAACAGATATCGAATCAACTGTTGTCGCATTGCAACATGCTATATCATTAATTCAATCAATTTGTGGTGGTGAAATTGCCGGAGACATTGTTGACATCTACCCAAATAAAATGCCTGAATACCAGGTAAACCTGCGCTTAAGTCGTTTAGCTAAAATAAGCACATTACAATTACCTACAGCAAACATCATTACCATTCTGGAAGCACTGAATATTACTGTAGCTCAACAAACAGATGATGTTTTACAATTGAAAGTGCCTACATATAAAAATGATGTAATTCGTGAAATAGACATTATTGAAGAAATATTGCGCATGCATGGATTTAATAATATTCAAGTTCCGGCAACCATAAAAACTCCTTATCTGGTAAGTCCTAAACCGGATAAAGAAAAAGTGAAACTGGAAACAATTAATTATTTAGTGAGCACTGGTTTTTATGAAATATTTACCAATGCCATTTCACGTTCTAAATATGCTCAAAATTATTTACCAGAATTTGCACCAAAACAGGTAAACTTATTAAATTCTTTAAATGCTGAATTGGATAGCATGCGATTAACCATGGCATTTACCGGACTTGAAGTAATTGGATATAATAGCAATCACAAACAAACTGATTTAGCTTTATTTGAATTTGGCAGAGTATACAGTAAATCGGAAACTTATCAGGAAGCTGAAAAAATAGGCATGTTTATTTCAGGTAATAAATATCTCGAAAATTGGAAAATAATCAATCGCAAAACGGACTTTTACGATATTAAAGCAGCTGTTGATGCTTTATTAAATAAAATGAATTGTAAAGGTGATTGGTCACCAATTGGCAATGATAATCAAAATGATTTATCACCACTTTTTGAGCAAGGTGCAACAATTTCAGTGGGTGGAAAAGTAATAGGCTGCTGCGGTAGTATTAAAAAACAAATACTCGCCGATTTTGATATTAAACAACCTGTTTATTTTGCCGAACTGGATTGGAATATGATGCTGGAAAAAATGGCATCCAGAAAAGTGACCTTTAAAGAAATAACTAAATTTCCGGAAGTTCGCCGCGATTTAGCATTGGTAATCGACAAATCGGTTAACTACGATGCTATTGCCGCCATCGCTAAAAAAGAGGGCAAACCGATATTAAAAGATTTGATTCTGTTTGACGTTTACGAAGGCGAAAAACTGGAAGGCAAAAAAAGTTATGCTATTGGATTAACCTTTAGCAACGACGAACGGACTTTAACCGATTCGGATGTAGATGGTGTTATGAAAAAATTGATGACGCGTTGCGAATCTGAACTCGGCGCCCTGATAAGAAAATAAAAAATGTTTACTTTTAACCACCAATGAGCGCTACGCAAGAACAATTACAGGCACTTCGGACCAATTTAGACCGGTTGTTGAGAAGTTACCAGGCTGTAAAGGGAGAAAATGAAATCCTGAAACAGCAGGTAGACGCTCAGCGAAGGGGTTTAGCCGATAAAAACCGGAAGATAGAAGAGCTTGAAAAGCAGTTCGAAATCGTCAAAACCGCCCAATCCATCGCAATTTCCAGCAACAGTAGCGAATTACCCGAGGACAAAGCAGAGGTGAAAAAACGAATCAACGAACTGATTAAAGAAGTAGACAACTGCATCGCTATGCTCAACGACTGAGCCAAAACTTACCTTACCCCAATTAGCATTTTCGTAATCTTTGGTTAACTTTAGTCCCAATTGGACAAACTGAATACCATAAAAACCAATGGATACTGAAGAAAGCAAATTGTTAAATATTCATGTTACGATTTGCGACAGGCCATACAGGCTTAAAGTAAAGCCTGAGGAAGAAGAAATTGTAAGAAAAGCAGCAAGAATTATCGCTGAAAAAATAAAGGACCTCCAGATGCAGCATGCCGGTAACGACAAGCAGGATTATCTGGCAATGACGGTGCTCACCATGATGGTAGAGCAATTGGGGGCCGAGCAAAAACAACCGGAACCGATTATAGCGGAAACCGATTTTTCGGCCGAGTTAGAGCAGCTCAATCAGCAGATAAGCAAAGCTTTGCATCCTTAATCTTCTCCCAAATCGCCGGTTCAGCTTGGTTTTTAGTCAGTAAGGTCCTTCATCATAAAACCATATATATGAACGACACTTTGATGTACGTTATCATCGGCGCAGTAGCCTTGATAGCGGGAATTATTGTAGGGCGACTGATTTTCGGCCAATCGAAAAATCAGAAACAATTCGCCGAAAGAGAGGCTGAAGAAACGATTTCAGCTGCAAAAAAAGAGGCCGAACTCATTATTCAAAAAAGTAAAAACGACGCTGACGCTTACAAAAAAGAGAAATCACTGGAAATTAAAGACCAGATGATTCAGCAAAAAGCCGAGGTAGAAAAAGAACGCCAGCAAAAAGTGCTGAAGTTGGAAGAGCAGGAAATGCGCATGAAACAAAAAGAGTCGCAACTTGGTCAACAACAACAACAATACAGTAAAAAAGAAGCCGAACTCAATACCCTGAAAGATAATTTAGCGAAACAGCTTGAGGTGGTAAATTTGAAAAAAGGCGAATTAGACAAAGCTTACGAAACACATATTCGCAAACTGGAAGATGTTGCCAAATTAACAGCCGATCAGGCGCGCACCGAGTTAATGGAAGCATTAAAAGACGAAGCCCGCAACAAGGCGATGTCGCACATTAAAGAAATTGTGGAAGAGGCTAAACTCAAAGCCAATAAAGAAGCTAAAAAAATTATTCTTCAAACTATTCAACGCACCGCAGCCGAGCAAGCAATCGAAAATTCAGTATCGGTATTTAACCTCGACAGCGACGACCAAAAAGGGCAGATTATCGGGCGTGAAGGACGAAATATTCGCGCATTGGAAGCTGCAACAGGAGTTGAATTTATTGTTGATGATACACCTGAAACAATTATTATAAGTGGTTTTGACCCGGTTCGCCGTGAAGTTGCCCGTTTGAGTTTGCAACGTCTTGTTGCCGACGGTCGTATTCACCCTGCTCGTATCGAAGAAGTGGTGGCTAAAACCAAAAAACAAATGGAAGAGCACATCAACGAAATTGGCGAACGTACAGTTATCGAATTAGGTGTTACCGGTGTGCATCCTGAATTAATCAGAATGGTTGGCCGCATGCGCTTCCGTTCTTCTTATGGTCAAAATTTATTACAACATAGTCGCGAGGTTGCTAACCTTTGCGCTGTAATGGCAGCAGAATTAGGCTTAAATCCAAAACTCGCCAAACGGGCAGGTTTACTCCACGATATTGGTAAAGTACCTGAGGAGGAATCAGAATTAAGTCACGCATTGTTAGGTGCTAAATTATGTGAAAAATACGGCGAGCATGCAGCTATCGTAAACGCAGTTGGTGCTCACCACGATGAGATTGAAATGCAATATGTAATTTCTCCTATCGTGCAGGCTTGTGATGCTATTAGCGGTGCCCGTCCGGGTGCTCGTAGAGAAATTCTCGAGAGTTATTTAAAACGTATTAAAGAAATGGAAAATCTTGCATTGGCAAACGATGGTGTTGAAAAAGCATACGCCATTCAAGCCGGTCGCGAATTACGTGTTATTGTTGAAGCTGAAAAAGTGAGCGATAAAGTTGCTGAAGAATTATCATTCAGTATCGCGCAAAAAATTCAGGACGAAATGCAATATCCGGGTCATATCAAAGTGACTGTTATTCGCGAAAAACGTGCAATTTCTTTTGCAAAATAAATTAAACAGAAAATCATAAAAAGGTCTCCACACGGAGGCCTTTTTTTATGGTATTATTTTTTGGAGCATCAACATCCTCCTTATCAAAACAATCCGAACCGGCTGTCCGCTGCAACTAACACAACTACGCATTAAATTTTCCGCCTCAAACTACCTCCGCCTTCCCATTCGTCTTAAAAATTAAATTCCCCCTTCTCACCGGCTGTTTCACATTGGTACATCGGTACATCAACACATTAACACATTAGTTAGTTTCCGCTTCCATCCGGGCTAACCGTACATACTTCCCCATCTTTATCATTTAATTATTACTAAATAATCATTTTAATAAATGCAGGTCATTAATTATTAATAATATCATTTACAGAAAATAGTATTATTGTTTTAATGATGTTGCCAACAACAAATTAAAAGATACCATCCATCCGAAAAACAAAAAAGGCCCCCCAACAACGAAGGACCTTCTTTATTAATGGATACGTGTCAGTTATTTAACATATAAGCAAAACGCAAAGAGTAACGTGGAGATGATTTCGCTTCTTCGCCAAAGTTGGCATATAAAGGAAAATCTGCAGTAATTCCGGCAATGTAATCACCGAAACCCAATTCAATTCCACTGTTTAATAATAACGTTTCACCTTTAGTACCATGTTGTTCGATTTCGTGATACAAATCCGTACCGTCTAATTCGCCGGTAACACCAACATAAGGAGTTAAAACTGTTTTTGATTGCATAAATCGTTGAGCAGCCAAAATTGTTGCAGTATGTTGATTCCCAAAACGATAATTTGCTTCGTTTTCCGGATTGTATTTAAATGTATAATCACCAATTAAAGTGGTACTTTTTCTTTTATAAATATATCGCAAGCCTGTAATGCCATCAAAGGTTTTAGACCCTGCCGATAAATTAGCCGGAACACCTAAAGCGCGATAATCATCTATAAATTTTCCGGTTGGTAATTCCACACCGGCTTTTACTGTTAAACTATAAGTGTACTTAGCCATCATGTTGTCGCGATTAGTTGCCACAACATAATTCCCCAGTAATCCCATATCGCCAAAACCATTTACTGTATAGGTATTATCCTCACCCGAAAATTGATTTAATCGGTAAGGCACAAATGCCAAAACATGTAAACGATTGGTTATGTTATATCCGACAATAGCATCAACCGAAAACATTTCGCTATGCAGTTTGCTGGTTGCTGTTCCGGTGCTAAACTTATAATAACCTGCCTTAAACATCATATAATTATTATGCGCATAGGCTGTCACATTATTATACGACCCGGCAACAGAACATCCACATTGGTCGCAGGCGCTAAGCGGACTTATTGTAATTTTGACAATAAGTATCAAAATTACAATTGTTAGTCGTTTCATAATTAAGGATTAATAGTGAAATCAATCTCTTCGCTAATGCGGTCAGCATAATTTGTTTGCCATGCTGAAACAATAAAATGACATTCAGAAACTTCAGTTACTGATAAATCAGCATGTTCGTGAATCATATAAAATGTTTCAGTAGTAGTTGCAGTTATATGTGCAATAGTATCGTCAGTAGTATGATTAATTGCAAGAATTTCAACATTTCCTAATGCTAAAGTTCCTTCGAAATCAACTTCCATATGCAACTCATCACCTGAGGTAAACACAGCACCATCTTCTGGTTCAACAATTGTAAACGTTACATCGTAAACTTCCGGTTCATCGATTGGATCATCATCATTTTTACATGCAGTAAATGTAATAGCAGCAATAGTGGCAATAGCCAAAATATAATTTTTCATTTTGTTAAAATTTTAAACGTAAATAAATTAGTACAACGGGATAAACATGTTGTTTTACGCTAAAATTTCGGGAGGCGAGTAAACGGCCGGAACACCGTTGAAGGATGCTGTTTTTAAAGGCAGGGATTGTTTCAGCAGCAACTTTGAAGGGAAAAAAGTTATTTGATTATCACTCACTATTTCATGTGCAGTTAGTGATTTCATATTTTCGTTAACCGGTGTTTGAGCATCGGCTGTTTTTTGAGTTTGTTCGGCTATTTGTTTGTTGAGATAACACTTACCATCACATTCCAGCTCTGGTTTGTTTTTATTGATACAAAAGTTTTCGATAATGAAATCTTTATTCAAAAAGTAGCCGGCATAGGTATAAAAGGGCGCAAACACACCAGAGAGGTAACAAAAGGTAATAAAAATGGCAAATGTCCTTTTCATACACTAATCCACTGCAAAGGTAAGGAACATTGGCAAACAGTTTATGATATAAATCATCATTTAACCAAAAAAGGGCCCCGGAAACCGGAACCCTTCTATTTGTTAGGCAACCACACTTATTTTGGTAAAGCAACCCTGTCAATTACATGTATTACACCGTTACTTTGGTAAACATCGTAAGTAGTAATATTGATGAGGGAGCCGTTTTCGTCTTTCAACTGAATATTATGTTCGCCGTTCATCATCGCCATTAATTTTCCACCGCTTACAGTGGTTAATGTAGCTACACCTTTATTTTCTTTTATCAATTTTGCTATGGCATTAAAGTCCAATTTTCCTGCAACAACGTGATAAGTTAACACTGTAGATAAGGTTGCTTTATTCTCAGGTTTTAATAAAGTGGTAACAGTTCCTTCAGGCAAATTTTCAAATGCATCGTTAACCGGTGCAAAAACGGTAAAAGGACCGGCTGTTTTTAAAGTTTCTACCAATCCCGCTGCTTGAACTGCTGCTACTAAGGTTGTATGGTCTTTTGAATTAACAGCATTGTCAATAATATCTTTTTTAGGATACATGGCTTCGCCTCCTACTGTTACGGTTTGCGCAATACTTACATTCGACACAAACGCTATTGCAGCTACTGCAAATAATTTAGTTACTTTTTTCATTGTTATGTTTTTTTGTTTGAATAAATTGTTTGAAGCTATATACGAGGATACATAGCAGCCGGTTTTCGGTAAACAAAAAACATAACAAGCACTAATCAGGTAAGTGCAATCAAATACTGTAAATATTTGAAATAGCAATAGCAGCTAACAGCAATTCAGATGGCGAATAACATTTAGGTAATTAACCTAACAGAGAATAGACTTATAATAGGTATTATTTAAGCTTCGCGTGTTTCAACACTTTCGCTTCAATGTAGAAAATTATTTCTTCCGCAATATTTTTTAATTGGTCTCCAATACGTTCCAACTTGCGGATAATGGAAATAATATATAAAGCGTCGGTTATTTTTGAAGGGTCGCTTTTCATACCTTCAGTTAAATTCTGAATGGCTTCAATATTAATATGGTCTAAGTAATCGTCGCTCTTAAATATTTTTCTAGCGATAAGTGTATCTTCCGATTCAAATGCAACTTTAGTTTCCTCCAACATTCTCACTGCCGCTTCATACATTGGTATTACATTACTTTCCTCCATGAGTTTTTGATCGAGCGGGCCATTCGATTCGATAATATATTTGGAAATACCTTCAGCAATATCGCCAATACGTTCGAGGTTATTGTTGATTTTTAAAACTGCCAACACAAATCGTAAATCAATTGCAACCGGTGAATACAGTGCGATGAAATTTTCAGCAATTCTGTCAATTTGTAGCTCCTGCCCGTTTACACGTTTTTCAATTTGAATTACTTCACGCGCTAAATCTTTGTCAAATTTTGTCAATGCTTCTTTCGCTTTTGTTAATTGCGTAGAAACTAACTGAAACATTTGTCCCAATTCTTCTTTGAGATTGTGAACAGGATTATCTATTTGTGACATCTTTTTAAAAAATTTGAATGAATTTAAAATCAACCAAAACGGCCGGTAATATAACTTTGTGTTTTTTCTTCCTTAGGTGCTGTAAATATATTTACTGTAGTATCAAATTCCACTAATTCACCCAAATAAAAGAATGCAGTCCTGTCGCTGATACGCGCAGCCTGTTGCATATTATGTGTAACAATAATTATCGTGTAATGCTGTTTTAATTCAGCAATCAGGTCTTCAATTTTAGCTGTTGAAATCGGGTCCAAAGCCGATGCCGGTTCATCCATTAATATTACAGTTGGTTTAACAGCAAGGGTGCGTGCAATACACAAACGTTGTTGTTGACCACCACTTAATGCCAATGCCGATTTTTTGAGATTATCTTTTACCTCATCCCACAAAGCAGCCTGGCGCAGAGAGCTTTCACATGCTTCTTCCAGGGTATGTTTATCTTTTACACCGCGAATGGTTAATCCGTAAACCACATTATCAAAAATTGTTTTTGGAAAAGGATTGGGTTTTTGGAAAACCATACCTACTTCTTTCCTCAACTCTTCAACGCGTACTCTTTTGGCGTAAATATTTTTTTCATCTATTAAAATATGCCCTTCCATTCTAAAGCCATCGATGTAATCGTTCATGCGATTAATCAAGCGTAAAAACGTAGACTTACCGCAACCACTGGGTCCAATAAAAGCAGTTACCGTATTAGGTCTGATTCGAATAGAAATATCTTTTAAAGCATGGAAATTACCATACCAAACATTTACATGATCTGCTGTTAATTTATAGCTCATATAATTACCACTTAACCTTTTTTTGCCAGCGATTACGCAAATAAATCGCGAAGCCATTCATTATAAATGTGATTAATAATAACACAATAATTGCAGCCGCTGCATTGGTTGCAAATTCCTTTTCAGGTCTGCTTATCCAGTTAAAAATTTGCATCGGCAAAACAGAATACTGGTCCATTGGCGATTGAGGCACAAACGGCACATAGGTTAATGCACCAACTACAATCAAAGGTGCAGTTTCTCCAATTGCTCTGGACAATGCAAGAATTACACCTGTAACAACTCCTCCCCCGGCTGCGGGTAAAATTTGTTGCGATATGGTTTGCCATTTTGTTGCACCTAATGCAAAACTAGCTTCTCGAATTGTTTTCGGTACGGCCTTAATTGCTTCGCGGGTAGCAACAATAATTATGGGTAAAATTAAAAGTGATAAAGTTAATGCGCCGGCTATTACACTATTGCCTAATCCAAACATGCGCACAAATACTTCTAAACCTAAAATACCATAAATAATAGAAGGTATACCGGCGAGGTTGGTAATATTAATTTCCAGAATATTGGCAAAACGTGATTTTTTGCCATATTCTTCAAGATATATTCCTGCAGCAACACCAATTGGAATAGCAATTATTGCAGTTAATCCCAAAATCCAAACTGTTCCCATAATAGCAGTATAAATACCGGCTAATTCAGGTTTACGTGAAGGCAAATCGGTAATAAAATTCCAATCTAATCTGCCTACACCATCAATTACAATATTAATTAAAAAAATAAGCAGCATAGCAATTCCAAACAAGGTGCAGGTAATTGCCCAGTATTTGAAAAGGTTATTTTTTAATCTGTTATTCATGCTTGTGCGCTTATTTATTCGTATTTATGATAAAATTTCTTTTTTACTCTTGCTGAAATTGTATTTAGAATAAACGTAAATACAAATAACATCATACCCGCAGAAAATATGGTTTTAAATTCCAATGAACCTTGCGGTACATCGCCCATCGAAACCTGAACAATATAGGTAGTAATGGTGGCAATAGGCACAGTTGGGTCTAAAGTTAATCGCGGTTCTAAACCGGCAGCTACGGCAACAATCATTGTTTCACCAAATGCACGTGAAATGGCGAGGATAACTGAAACAATAATTCCTGATGATGCAGCCGGAACTAATACTTTAAATGATGTTTGAAATTGTGTTGCTCCCAATCCATAACTTGCTTCTCGCAACGATTTTGGAACAGCATATAAGGCATCTTCACTTAATGAAGATATTAAAGGGATAATCATAATGCCCATCACGATACCTGGCGATAATGCGTTAAAGCCGGCGAGTGATGGAATAAGTGTTTGTAAAAATGGTGTGACTACGGTTAAGGCAAAAAAGCCATAAACTACTGTTGGGATAGCAGCTAATATTTCTAAAACAGGTTTAATAGTTTGCCTGATTTTTGGATGTGCATATTCATTTAAATAAACAGCAATACTTAAACCGATTGGCAATGCCACTAATATGGCAATAAATGAAGTTAAAATGGTTCCACTAATAAGTGGTAAAATACCAAAATGTTTATCCGAAAATAGTGGTGTCCATTGTGTGTCGGTAAAAAACTCAACAACCGATACTTCTTTAAAGAACAATACCGATTCATACAACAACACCCATAAAATTCCGATAGTTGTTAAAACAGTAATAGCACCGCTAAGTGCTAAAAAAAATTCTATTATTTTCTCGTTCCGTTTCTTCACAATACAAAAAATTGTTCAGGCAGTTATTTCACTGCCTGAACAGGTATATAATTAATTATTTAGCCGGTGCATTTTTTTCCATGCTAGCTTTTAATAAACCTTTTTGGGTTTCATAAATGCTTGCTTCACATGGCACATAACCAACTTCTTTACTTAATTCAGGAGCATTATCAATAAAGAAAGTAATAAAAGCCTGCACTTCAGGACGAGCTAATGCTTTTTCACTTACATATATATATAATGGACGTGAAAGTGGAGCATATGATTTGTTAAGAACAGTTTCCTGTGTTGGAATAACACCTGTTCCGCTGCCATTGTCGATAGGTACTATTTTAAGCTGTTCTTTATTATTTTCATAATAAGCCATACCAAAATAAGCCAAACCACCTTTATCGCCGGCAACACCGGTTACTAAAGTATTGTCATTTTCACTAGCTGTATAATCACCACGACTTTCACCTTTTTTACCGCAAATTTCTTCTGTAAAATAATCAAAAGTTCCACTGGCAGTACCTGCACCATATAAATGGAGTGGTTCGTCAGGGAATGAAGCTCTTACTTGTTTCCAAGAAGTAACTTTTCCTTGTGCTGCAGTTTCCCACATGGTTTTTAACTCAGCAGTTGTGAGTTTGTCAACCCAAGTATTTTCTTTATTTACAACAACGGCAAGACCATCATAAGCAACTTCTAACTCCAAATATTTGATGCCTGCTGAATCGCAAATTTCTTTTTCGCTATCCTTAATCGGGCGTGAAGCACCACAAATATCGATTTCACCACGACCAAATTTCTTAAAACCGCCACCTGTTCCGGATTCACCAACGGTAACACGTGCTTTTGGATTTTTAAGGCCAAACTCCTCAGCCATAGCCTCGCTTAAAGGGAAAACGGTGCTAGAACCGTCAATTGAGATATTACCGGCAATTTCAGTTGATCCGGCTTCTTCAGATTTGCCGCCACCGCATGAGGCTAAACCTACAGCTGCGAGCACTACGAATGTGATTTGTTTTAACATAGCTTTAAAATTGTTACTGCGAAGGTATTTTGGCTATGTTAAGTAATTATTAAGCCATTGTTTATTTTATACTCACATAAAGATTTGTTAATTTAGAAACAGGCACTATTGAGGCGCAGCAATGGTTTCCGCAATATTAAGCCAATGTTAATTCAACGTAATATTTATATGAAGAATGACTTTTGTGTTAAAAAATCTTTTATTTAACAATTAATTTAGCTCCTGTTAACATTAACTTAAACAACGAACGTATGTCAATCGACAAAGTACTTAAATTCTTCCAACCGAAGGACAAGACATTTTACCCGCTGTTTGGCAAGGCTGCCGACAACATTGTACACATTTCAAACCTGCTTTTACACTGTGTAAAAGAAAGCGACACAGACAAGCGCGAGGCCATTATCAAAGAAATTGAACATGCCGAGCATATTGGTGATGAAATAACACATGAAATTATGAATAACCTGAATACGGTATTTATCACACCGTTCGACAGGGAAGACATTCATTACCTGGCTTCTACCATTGATGATGTTGCCGACCATGTGAAGGATGCTGCATTGCGCATTAAATTGTACAAACCGAATAATGTGCCATCAGCAGTTATCAAAATGGCAGAATTAATCAGCGAAGGTGCTGTAAAAGTAAAAGCAGCTATTGAAGAATTACGCGATATGCGCAATATTGAGAAATTGCGTAAAATGATAATCGAAATCAACAATGTAGAAAATCAAAGTGATGCTATTTTCGAATTAGCATTAACCGACCTATTTGCCAATGAAAAAGATCCAATCGAAATTATTAAGATTAAGGATATCATTGCTAAAATGGAAAGTGCCAGCGACCGTTGTGAAGACATCGCTAATGTAATAGAGTCTATCATCGTAAAAACTACTTAATTATGGATGGTATTGCACCTATTATTATAATAACCGTTGTGCTTGCACTCATTTTCGACTTCATAAATGGAGCCAATGATGCTGCCAACTCTATTTCCACTATTGTAGCAACTAGGGTGTTAAGTCCGGCTAAAGCTGTAGTATGGGCCGCATTTTTCAATTTTGCTGCATTATGGATTTTTCAAAGTACTGAAGTTTCCAAAACAATGAGTAAAGGAGTAATTGATGCCTCCGTAGTTGATGGTGATAATTATTTTATTTTTTGCTCACTTGTTGGTGCAATTATTTGGGGATGGATTTGCACCCGATTTGGTTTGCCAATTAGTATTTCACACACCTTAATTGGAGGATTAATTGGACCCGCATTAGTAAAAGCCGGACCTGATGCATTGTTGTGGTTTGAACCAGATCATAAAGGTATTGGCTGGATTGGGATATTCATTTTATTAGCGCCAATTATCGGTTTATTTACCGCTTATACCTTACAAATTATTACACTTTGGATTTTCAGAAGAACACGTCCCGGAAAAGTAGATGGATTTTTTCAGGTAATGCAATTAGTTTCTTCAGCTGCATTTAGTTTAGGTCATGGTAGTAACGATGCTCAAAAAACAGCGGGAATTATTATTTTACTTCTCGCATCTGCAGGGCATGCTAGTATCGATGCCCCACCGCAATGGGTATTTTATGCCTGTTATACAGTAATCGGATTGGGTACTTTAATAGGAGGATGGAAAGTTGTAAAAACAATGGGACACAATTTAACGCCATTAAAACCTATGGGTGGTTTTTGTGCAGAAACTGCCGGTGCCATTACTTTATTTGGTACTGCAGCAATGGGAATTCCAGCATCTACTACACATACTATTACCGGTTCAATTATGGGAGTTGGGGCAGCTAAACGTGTTAGTGCTGTTCGTTGGTCGGTAGTAACTAAAATTATGTGGGCTTGGATTTTAACTATTCCTGCAGCAATGATTATGAGCGGATTAATTTATTATATCGTTTCATTTTTTGTATAAACGAAAATCAATATAATTTGTAAAACGCAATCGTTTAACGGTTGCGTTTTTTTATGGCATTAAGGCAACACCTGTTAAAACAACATCTTTTATTACAGGACTGCAGGCTACAATTTCACCTTTACTAAAATTATTCCCTCCTGAAAAATCCGAAACAAATCCACCTGCATTTTGTACAATGATAATACCACCTGCAACATCCCAAATATTTAAAAATCCTTCGTAATAAACATCCATTCTGCCACACGCAACATAACATAAATCGGTTGCTGCTGTACCTATTCTGCGTATATCACGACCATTGTCTAAAAAATATTTTAGTGTTGCCGAAATTTTTGTTGTTCGCTCATCATTTCTAATATATGGAAAACCTGTTGCAATTAATGCATCTTGTAATTGTTTACAATCAGAAATGTGAATTATTTTATTATTACAAAAAGAAGGTGCATTTTTCCAGGAATAAAACATTTCATCGTGCACAATTTCATATACTACACCTAATATTATTTCGTGTTGAAATTCCAGTCCTATACTTACACTATATGCAGGAATTCCGTGCACAAAATTCATAGTTCCATCTAATGGGTCAATTATCCAATTATAAGGTTTATCAGATTGGGCGATTGTTTTTTCTTCCGTTACAAATCCTGCCTCAGGTAATAAATTTTGTAAGTGTTTTACTAAAGTTTGTTCTGCCTGTCTGTCCACTTCAGTTACAAAATCGCGTACCCCTTTTTTTTCAATTACAATTTCATCAATTCGTTTTCTGGATATGGCGATGTCAAGCCCAACCTGTTTTACAACATCCCTTACTGACGAACACAATTGTTCAAGCTGCACATAATCCATCATCATAATTTAATTTAATTTGATTTAATTTTTGATCTAACCCTGTTCACTAATGCTGTAATAGCTAATAATCCGGAAATAATTAAAGCAATACGGGCTAGATAGTCGCCATGTTTAGTGTAAAAAGTGATTGTAGTATTAACTTTTAAAGATTGATTTATTACAGCATCTTCTCGCCATTCCGTTGCCTGTGAAATATCTCCACGTTGGTTAATAAAACATGATGTACCGGTATTTGCAGAGCGGGCAATACTTCTTCTTGTTTCGATGCTGCGCAATTTGGCATATTCGTTATGTTGTAAATATCCATTTGTTTTTCCCCACCAACCATCGTTAGTAATAATAAAAATTAAACCCGCACCTTTATTCACGTAGTCAGAAACATATTCTCCAAAAATACTTTCATAACAAATTACAGGAGCAACCCCAATACTGTCTTTATTAAAAAACACTGTGCGTTCTTTTTGAATACCTAAACTTCCGGAAATTCCGCCGAGTTCAATTGCCCATGACCCTATAAATGCAAAAAAACCGGGATATGGCATTCGTTCAACACCGGGCACTAATTTAGATTTATGATAATAACCCTGAGGTCCGTTACCATTTATGGCAAGTGCTGTATTATAAATGTCGTAAATAATTGTATCACGTTTTGAATTATGCGTTACAAATGTTCTAGCGGTTGGTGAAACTTTACTTTTATCGTAATATCGTTCAAATCCATTTATCCCGACAACAGCAGTTAAATTCGGGAAACTGTCAATTGCTTTTTGAATATCTCTTACCGGTTTTTCATAAGGCAGTTTATCTAACCAAATTTCAGTTTGAATTGCCGTTTCCGGCCACACCAAAAATGATGTTGAATCGGTAATGCCATCTAGCGAAAGCGATAACATTTTATCCATTTGAATACTGTAGGGAATAGTAAATTTTTCTGTATATGGGTCGAAATTTGGTTGTACAACAGTAACATTAGTTGATGTTCCTTTTTCTACATAATGGTTATAAATGTTTTTAGAAATTACAATCGGAATAATAATCCAAAGGAGGAAAATTGTTCCGTACATTAAGGATGTTTTTTTCTTTTGTTGATTGTTTTCAGTTTGGGTAAAAATAAACTTAGACACAATTTTATATATCAGCACATTGGCTACTAATACCCATAAAGTACCACCAAAAACACCCGTGTATTCGTACCATTGAATCAATGTATGATTAAGTGCAAATACATTTCCCAGCGACAACCATGGCCAGGTTAATTCCCAGCGGAGATGGATAAACTCAAAACTCATCCAGTAAACAATAAATGCCAACAAGCCTGCATTTTCACCAAGACGTTTCCCGGTATTTCGAGCAAGCATAAGCGGCACGGTCATTAAAATCGGGTTGGCCATATTGGCAAACAAACCTCCTGCTACACTTGCATTACTTACCCACCAAGTGGTGAGCAGATTCCAAAGCAACAAGCCAAAATACAGGCTTAACCAAACCTTGAAAGAAGTAAATTTTACAAACCTGTCATTAACCATTTTTGCACCCAGAAGCAGTGGAACAAACCCGATAAAAACCAAAAACGTATAAGGTAAAGGCGGCCAGGCAGCCCAGAGCAATAAACCTGAAAGCAAGGGTAGTAATACCAGTGGTAAAGAAAAACTACTTTTTGTCATACCTGAATTTCGAGGTGAAGATAAAGCATTTTTCATGTCAGATTTTGGTAAACTGTGTTGGTTGATATACATATTGTATAAAACGTGGACATTTATATCTTCATTTTATATAACGCTCAAGGTGAATAAATTAAATTTGCCACAAATCCATGTATGGTTAGAATTGGTGTATTAGGTGCCGGACATTTGGGGAAAATCCATTTGAAGTTACTGAAGGAAATTCCTGACTTTGAGCTTGTTGGCTTTTACGACCCGGACGAAACAAATGCGAAGTATGCGGCAGAAACATTCCAGATTCCGCGTTTCAACAGCATTCACAAACTTATTGAGGTATGCGATGCCGTTGATATTGTGACACCCACCATTTCACATTACGATTGCGCCAGAGCAGCATTAAAAAAGGCCAAACACATTTTTATTGAAAAACCACTAGCCAATACGGTTAGCGAGGCCAAATACATCATGTCGCTTGCTCATGAAGCCAATGTAAAGGCACAAGTGGGGCATGTGGAGCGCTTCAATCCAGCTTTTTTAGCCATCAAGGACCTTGATATTCAGCCCATGTTTATTGAGTCGCACCGTCTTTCTACATTTAATCCAAGAGGAACAGATGTTTCGGTGGTATTGGACCTGATGATTCACGATATCGATATTGTGTTACATCTTGTTCATTCTAATGTCAAAAAAGTAAGTGCAAGTGGTGTGAAAGTATTGAGTAACCAACCTGATATAGCTAATGCCCGTCTTGAATTTGACAACGGTTGTGTTGCTAATCTTACTGCAAGTCGTATTTCCATGAAAAAAATGCGTAAAATGCGTCTTTTTCAACGCGATGCCTATATTGCAGTAGATTTTGGGGAAAATATGACTGAAATATTAACGATGAGTGATGCTAATCCTGATGAAGATGCGTTTACTATAGAGATTAACACCGGTGATGCGTCTAAAAAACGGGTAATTAAAATGGATAAACCTATTATTACTCCTGTTAATGCGATAAAGATGGAATTAGAACAATTTGCCAAAGCTATTATCAACGATACCGACACACCGGTTACTATTGAAGATGGTTATCGCGCTTTACAAGTTGCCCATATGATTCTGCATAAAATTGAAAAAAATGTTGCTTATCGATAATCGAAAAGCATTTAAAAATTAATTATTGATGAAGCTGGGAAATACATTAAAAAATATCATAATTGGCTGTAGTGGGGTGCTATTTATGCAGGGTTGCGAAATTATCAACCCCGAAGAAAAAATTCCATCTTATGTTTACATTAACGAATTTTCGTTTACAACCAGTTTAGATATTCAGGGTTATGCTTCATCAAAATTACCTGATGCCTGGGTGTATGCGAATAACGAATTTATTGGGGCATTTGAATTACCTGCTACCGTTCCAATTCTTGCCGATGGTGAAACAGAAATAATTGTTTACCCCGGAATAAAGGAAAATGGAATATCAGGAACTGGAATGATTTATCCATTTTATAATCCTTATACCATAACAAGAAATTTAATTGCAGGAGCTACAGATACTATATCGCCTGCAACAACCTATAAAAATTCTGCTGCAATCACATTTCTTATGATAGAACGGTTTGAAAGCAGCAACCCGTTTTATAGTGTAATTGAAGATGCTATACTAACTACTACTTCTGACGAATCGTTGGTGTTTGAGGGCAATCGCTCAGCTATAAGCACTATGACAGGTGCAATTGATACATTTTATGTTCAAACCAGCGACCCATTATTTTTTCCGGCTATTGACCATCAGTTATTTTTAGAGTTAGATTATAAATGCGATATTCCTTTCAATATCTGGGTAAAATGTAATACAGCAACCGGATCAGCTTTATATGATGAGGTGCTTACCATTACATCTAAAGAAAACTGGAATAAGATATATGTGAATTTAAATGCCACTTTGCAATATTTTGCAGCATACCAACCGGAGTCTTATCATTTAGAATTCAGAGCTATTAACACGCTGGACACAGCAACAATTATGTTTGATAATATTAAAATTATACAATCAAAATAATGCGATTTAAAAAGAAAATTGGCATCCTTACCTATATCCTGCTCGATTATTTCGCGGCAATGCTGGTATGGGCTGGGTTATTTTTCTATCGCAAATTTGTTATTGAAGATTTACCTTTTGATATTACCAATAAAGTACTTAACGATAAAAATTTTTTCTACGGCATTTTTGCCATTCCTATTATTTGGATAGTGTTACATTTTATTGGCGGAACCTATACCGACATTTACCGTAAATCGCGTTTAGCAGAATTAACACGCACCTTTGTTGTTTCATTTATAGGTGTATTAATTATTTTCTTTGCATTGCTGCTTGATGATTATATTAGCGACTACCGCGACTATTATCAAATATTCTTTTTATTGTTTTTCGGGCAATTTCTTTTAACCGTATTGTTTCGGATTATCATATTAACCAGAGCAAAACGTCAATTGCAAAAAGGTGTAGTGGCTTATAATACCATTATAATTGGGAGTGATTTACGCGCATCGTCTATACACCAGGAAATAACCCATTACAAAAAATCATTAGGTTATGCATTTGTAGGTTACATCGAAGCAAATGGCAACCATGGTTCTGATTTAGATAAATTTATGCCTTGTTTAGGTAATTTATCGCAATTAAATGAAATTATAAATGCCCGCAATATTGATGAAGTTATTATTGCGATAGAAACTTCTGAACACCATTTATTAAATGAAATAATTGATAAACTGGCAGAAAAAGGTAATATCGTGATTAAAATTGTACCTGATATGTATGATATATTATCAGGAAGTGTAAAAATGGGTAATGTATTAGGGGCAGTATTAATCGAAATTTATCCTGACCTGATGCCACGTTGGCAGCGGATTATTAAACGTGGAATCGATATCGCAGTTGCCATTTTTGTTATACTTATATTATGGCCTTTGTATTTGTTTATAGCTATAAAAGTCAAATTCTCATCCAAAGGACCAATATTTTATTATCAACAGCGAGTAGGTATTAATAGCAAACCATTCACCATCATAAAATTCAGGTCTATGTATGTAACTGCTGAAGATAACGGACCAGCCTTAAGCAGTGAAAATGATGAACGGATTACAACCTGGGGTAAGGTAATGCGCAAATGGCGATTTGATGAATTACCTCAAATATTTAATATCCTTAAAGGCGAAATGAGTTTAGTTGGGCCGCGACCTGAACGACAATTTTATATAGACCAAATAACCAAAATTGCCCCTTCCTATAAACATCTTCAAAAAGTAAAACCCGGCTTAACCAGTTGGGGTATGGTAAAGTTTGGTTATGCCAGTAATGTTGACCAAATGGTACAACGTATGAAATACGATTTATTATATATCGAAAACATGAGTCTGGCTATTGATTTTAAAATTATGATTTATACAGTGCTCATCATTTTCCAGGGAAAAGGTAAATAACTGCCCAAATTTTTGCTGATTTTAATCATCTTACTACTGCGTATCAGGTATTACCTTTATAATGCTTAATTTAGGCATTAACAATGAATATCCCACCAGGTTTATCCGAAAAAGAAGTAATTGCTGTGCGCCAGCAGTTTGGCGCTAACGGCATCACAGGTAAACGTCAAAATAAATTATGGCATTTACTTTTAGGCGTAGTAGCAGAGCCTATGTTTATTATTTTAGTAATTGCAGCTATTATTTATTTTATTTTAGGCGAATCGGCTGAAGGATTTATTATGTTAGCGGCTTTATTTTTTGTAGCCGGTATTTCCATATATCAGGAAAACAGAAGCAGTAATGCGGTAGAAGCTCTCAAACAATTAACAGATAGTGGGGCTAAAGTTGCTCGCTCAGGAAAAACAATAATAGTTCCTACAAATGATATTGTGGTGAATGATATCATTTTTTGTGAGGATGGCAATATTGTTCCTGCAGATGCTGAATTATTAGAAGCACATGATTTTTCGGTGAATGAAAGCATGTTGACAGGTGAGTCGGTTCCTGTATTTAAAGCACCGGGAGGTGACCCTGTTTTGATATTTAAGGGAACATTAGTGGCAACAGGTTCATGTATAGCAAAAGTAACGCGTGTTGGTGTGCAAACCGAAATGGGTAAAATAGGAAAAAGTTTATCTGCAATTGAAACCAGCAAAACACCTTTGCAAATACAAATAAGCGCATTTGTATTACACATGGTAATTGCCGGTGTTATTGCCTTTTTTATAGTGTGGGGAATTAATTATTATACAACCGGTAGTCTATTACACGGCTTATTACACGGATTAACCATGGCCATGTCGGTTTTACCTGAAGAAATTCCTGTTGCATTCAGCACGTTTTTAGCATTAGGCGCATTTCGTTTAATTAAAAAAAATGTGATTGCTCGCACACCACAAACTGTTGAGGCTTTAGGTGCTGCTACAATAATATGCGCAGATAAAACCGGCACATTAACTGAAAATAGTATGCAGGTTGCCGGCGTTTATATTTTAGAAAGCGACAGTTATTATTCTTATATCGATAATCCTGCACAACCAAATATTGTTTTAGAATATGCCATGTGGTCATCGGAGGTTTCACCTTTCGACCCGATGGAAAAATCAATTCATGTTTTATATACTAATTCATATACAACCGATCAACGATTAGAATACAAAATGGTGCATGAATATCCACTTGCGGGTACACCACCAATTATGACACATGTTTTTCGAAATGCAGCTAACGATATTATAATAGCTGCGAAAGGTGGTGTTGAAAGTATAATACGCCAGTCAACCTTAACCGAACAACAAAAAGCAAAGGTTATTTCAACAACTCAACAATTATCATCACAAGGATATCGTGTTTTAGCAGTAGCTAAATCAGCCAATAATTATACAACTTTCCCGCTAGCACAATCTGAATTAACATTTACATTTTTAGGATTAATTGCATTTAACGATCCTCCTAAAAAAAATACTGCATCCATTGTTCAATCATTTTATAAAGCCGGTATTGGGGTAAAAATGATAACCGGCGATTATGCTCCAACAGCAGTCGCCATTGCTCAGCAAATTGGTTTAAAAAATCATGCTACAGTTTTAACTGGAAATGAAATAATGGAGATGAGCGACGAAACAATTGCGCAAAAAGTTCGTGATGTAGATGTGTATGCACGCATGTTTCCCGAAGCGAAATTAAAAGTGGTGGAAGCATATAAACGCAACGGGGAAATTGTAGCCATGACAGGAGATGGCGTAAACGATGGCCCTGCATTAAAAGCAGCGCATATTGGTATTGCGATGGGGCAGCGAGGAACTGAAATTGCCAAGCAAGCTGCCTCATTAATTCTAACCGATGATAATCTTCAACATATGGTTGAGGCCGTAGCTTTGGGTAGAAGAATATATGAAAATCTTAAAAAAGCCATTCGTTATATTATCAGCATTCATATTCCCATTATTCTGATAGTTACAATACCTCTATTATTTTTTTGGGACTTTACCGATTTCTTCAACCCCATTCACGTAATTATGCTGGAATTAATTATGGGGCCTACCTGTTCCATTATTTTTGAAAACGAACCTGCAGATGCAGATTCAATGGATAAATCACCCCGAAAAATGTCGAATCGATTTTTTTCCATAAAGGAATTAAATATGAGTATAGTTCAGGGGCTGGTAATAACTGCAGGATGTTTAACCCCTGCATATTTCCTGATGATACAAGGCTACAATGAACAATTCATCCGAACTATAATTTATACCATTTTAATTTTTAGTAATATTTTATTAACGCTGGTAAATCGTTCATTTTATTATTCAATTTTGCATACCTTACGCTATAAAAACCCTTTGGTTCCAATTATTTTATGTATATCAACAACTGTACTTTTACTTTCCATTTATCTCGAACCGGTTCGTAATTTATTTCAATTTAGTGCATTAAGTATTGTTGAAATTTTAGCCTGTTTTGGGGTGAGTATGTTAGCAGTACTTTGGATTGAATTATATAAATATATTTTGCGCAAAAAAAATGCGGCTTATAAATAAGCCGCAAATAATTTCGTTTAATGGCACCATTATAGCGGCCACATGATAGGCACTGCAAAATATATAATACCAACCAATATGGCAGTTAATATACCTCCCACTTTTACAAAATCGATAAATTTATATTTACCCGGCCCATATACTAAAATACATGATGGCTCAAATGGAGTTATTAAAGAAACTGATGCAGAAAGCATTACAGCAATTGCATAACTTAATGGATTAACATGCAAGGTATTTGCCGCTTCCAATGCTACAGGCAATACTACTAATGCCGCAGCCGCGTTGCTCATAGGTTGAGTAAGTAACACTGTTAATACCATAAAACCCAACATGATACCGGTAGGCCCAAAACCACCAAACCAGCTGACTATTAATTCTGCTAAATATTTATCGGCGCCTGAATTACCCATTGCGGTTCCGAATGCTGTCATACCTGCAATAAGCACCAATAATTTCCATTCTATACTTTTATAGGCATCATCCGGTTTAACTGCACCAACCAACATACTTAAAACTGCGCTTGCTAAAAACGCCACAGAAACGTGCACGTTAAAAAATTTAATAGAGCTTATAATTATTGCCAAACAGAAGAAGCCCAATGCGAAATAACCTTTCCACAAATTTTTAACCGGTGGAATATGTGCAGATAATACAACCAGGTCGTGGTGATTTTTTAATTTATTAAAAGCATCATCAGTACCTTGTACAAGCAACATATCACCAACTTCAATAACAATATTGTTTAATTGCTCTGTAATATTTTTTCCTTCACGGTTAATAGCCACTATCACCATACCGTATTTTCTTCTAAAATCGATTTCGGCAATTGTTGAACCGGCTAAATCTGAACGTCCCGGCACAACCACTTCGGTTAATTTAAGCGCCTTATCATTTGGTTGATAAAAATCTAAAGTATCCGCAACAATATCAATTCCTTTTGTATTTTTTACTTGCAGTAATTGTTGCATTGCACCTTTTACTAAAACAATATCCCCTTCGCGGAAAGAAATATTAGGTCCGGGTGCAAATTGTCTGTCTCCTCTTATTACAGCCAGAACATTAAAACCCATGCGGCTTATTTCCGAGTCGTGAATTACCTGACCAATTAAAGTTGAACCGGCTAATATTTTAATTTCGCTCAAATATTCTCTTACGCCATATTCTGCAGTGAGGTCACCATTGTGTCTGTTCGGTAACATTCTTACTCCAACCGTTGCCATGTACACCAGTGTAACAATTACCATAATAATACCAATTAAAGTAAAGTCCCACATACCAAATGCTTCATAGCCATTTTTGCTCAAATAGGCATTCACAGCCACGTTAGTAGAAGTACCAATTAAAGTACAAGTTCCACCTACAATTGAGGCAAAAGCGAGGGGCAGTAATATTTTAGAAAAGTTAATTCCCGATTTTTTAGCAATAGCCATAGCGGGATTAATCATCAATGCCGTTACGGTAGTATTATTCATAAAAGCCGAAAAAGCACTGGTAATAGTAATCATAGGCATTATCAGTTTCATTTGACTACCTCCCGAACGGTGCATGAGTTTGGAAGTCCAATGTTCCAGCACCCCAGAGGAATCAATTGCCGAAGTGACAATAAAAATGGATGCCAACATGATGATAAAATCGCTGCCGAAAGGGGCGAACGCTTCCTTGTAGTCGAGAATTCCTGTCAAAACCAGCAGCAATACTGCGGTCATCGTGACAATATCTACCGATATTTTTTCGGTAGAAAAGGCAATAATAGCCAATACTAGCAGGGCTAGTACAATTGCAATTTCCATAAGAGTAATTTTAGATGGTGCGCAAAAATACTACTTTTTCTATATATACTATAGATTTGATAGATTTTTATCAAATTTAATATACTGCTTATTCTATAGATTTTATAGATTTGCAAAAAATAAATGTTATGAGTATTCGATTAGGCGACACCGCTCCCGACTTTATTGCCCAGACAACTATGGGTAATATCCATTTTTATGACTGGGCTGGAAGCAGCTGGGTTGTTTTGTTCAGTCATCCTGCCGATTTCACACCGGTATGTACTACAGAACTAGGCTTGGCAGGTAGGTACAAAGCAGCTTTCAGTGCCAGGAACGTTAAAATTATAGCACTCAGTGTTGACCCTATTGAAAAGCACATGGCCTGGATATCGGATATTGAAACTACGCAACAAACAACCATCGATTATCCGCTTATCGCAGACCCTGAGAAAAAAATTGCATTATTATACGACATGATTCATCCAAATGCCAGTGACAGCACCACCGTCAGAACTGTGTATGTTATTAGTCCTGACAAAAAAGTGAAACTCACCATAGCTTACCCGGCGTCTACAGGAAGAAATTTCGATGAGTTGTTAAGAGTCATAGACAGCTTGCAACTGACAGCTAATTTCAGTGTGTCAACCCCTGCAAACTGGAAAGATGGTGAAGATGTAATTATTATTCCTTCCATTCAAGATGAAGAAATTGCCAGCAAATTTCCAAAAGGATATCACAGTGTTACTCCTTACTTGCGTATTACTCCACAACCGAATAAATAAATGATATGAAGCGCATTGTAATTATTGGTGGCGGACTGAGCGGGTCATTAACTGCACTTTATTTATGCCAACAAAAAATGGATAATTTTCAAATAGTTATTATTGAAAAATCGCCATCTCAATTATTTAAAGGATTGGCATATGCTTCTGACTTACAGGTGCAGCCACTAAATGTTCCGGCTTCTGGCATGAGTTTGTATATTAATGAACCCAACCATTTTTACAATTGGTTACAAGCCAATGGCCCAAAGGCAGGTATTGAGCAATCTGATATTACACCTGATTATTTTGCACCACGTCAGCTATTCGGAACTTATTTAACTGAAAACCTTAATACGCAACTGCAAAATTGTAATGCTGAAATTGCGATTGTACATGATGAGGTAATTAATATTCAACAGGAAAAAGATGTATACTCAATATCCCTTGATTCCGGCAAAACAATTAGTTGCGATAAGGTTGTAATAGCAAGTGGTAATCAGGACAATCATTTTCCATATCCAATAACAAATTCCATTTATATAAACGGCAATGTTATTACTAATCCCTGGCAACCTGCAGTACTCAATAATATACCGAATGAAGCTCCAATATTAATAGTTGGTTGTGGTTTAACAATGGTAGATGTATTAATTAATTTAAGAAAAAATGGTCACAAGGGAAAATTACATATTGTTTCACGTCATGGGTTAATACCATTACCACATAAAATGGGTGAACATTGGGATTTACAAAACAAAATCCCGGAAAAAATTTCCGTAACATCTTTAATAAAATATATAAAGTCAGAGGTGAAATTAGCTGCTGCCAAAAATATAGGTTGGCAAAGTGTTATGGATGCTATCAGACCTTATTTACCGCAATGGTGGAACAGCCTGAGTTTAAACGACCGCATCAGATTAATGGAGCATATGAAGCCCTATTGGGAAATTCACCGACACCGAATACCTGCATCAACTTATGCCTATTTACAAAATGAAATTCAGTCGGGCGGAGTTGCCATTTATGGAGGTAAAATTAAGTCGCTTGCTGCCAATCAAAATGGAATTGCTGCAGCTATTCAATTGCGTAAGACTTCGGAAAATATATCATTCGATGTTCAGTATCTAATAAACTGTATCGGCCCATTGACAAACCTGAAAAAATCAAAACATCGTTTGTGGCAAAATTTATTTGAAGGAGAGATGGCAGATACTGATTATTTTGATTTAGGTGTTGCTTGCACAAGCAAAGGCAATATTATTAATAAATCAGGATTACCGGATAAAAACATTTTTGTAATTGGTAATCTTAGAAGGGGGAAAGAATTTGAAAGTGTAGCAATTAGAGAAATACGGTTACAAGCAAATGATATCGCCAAACAAATTAGTCAATCGTTTATGGAAACACGTAGAAAATCGTTTTTTGATTGGATTATTGATTAATTGAAATAGAATAGTTGGATGTGTAAAGTGCAAATGCCTGCCAATTGGCGGGCATTTTTATTAAACAGCGAACCCTGCGCCATAACTCACAGGGTTCTCAACCTAACCGATTTATGAAAAACTGCTTGTCAGCTTATCGTTCCGCCAACATAGTCCTTTGTTAATTGGTGTTGCGGGTTGGTTAAAACCTGCTCTGTCGGACCATGTTCTATTATTTCGCCTAAATACATGAAAATCACATAATCAGCAATTCTTCTTGCCTGGCGTAAAATATGTGTCACCATTACAATGGTGTATTGCTCTTTTAATTCTGAAAATTTATTTTCAATATGTTTAGTTGAAATTGGGTCTAAAGCACTTGTAGGTTCATCTCCTAAGATAATTTCAGGTTCAACAGCAAGGCCTCTTGCTAAACATAAACGTTGTTGCTGGCCAATAGACAATCTTGCTGCCGGTGTATGTAACCTGTCCTTTACTTCATCCCACAAACTCGCAACTTGTAAATAATGTTGTACGCGATCTTGCAACAAGCGTTTATTTTTTTCACCATGAATACGCATACCAAATGCGATGTTATCGAAAATACTCATTGGCAATGGTGTAGGTCGTTGATTTAGCAAACCCATTTTCTTACGAATATTTGTTACATCAGCAGTTTTGGCATAAATATTTTCTCCATCAACCAATACTTCACCAGTAATTTTGGTGCCATCTACTCCTTCTATCAAACGATTAAATGTTTTAAGTAAGGTAGTTTTACCGCATCCACTAGGGCCAATTATGGCGGTTAATTTTTTATCAGGGATATCAATATTTATATTTTTTAAAGCATGGTTAGATCCGTACATCATATTGAGATTGCGGATACTGATATGCGATTTTACAGTTGTTGTCATAAAATAATTTATTTCAGATGGTATTTTTAGAAAATCTTTTAATTAAAAGTCGGCTAAGTAAACTTATTGCGAAAATGATTACAGTTAATATTAATGCTGCAGCATAAGCTCTTTCTCTCACTTCAGCAATTGGAGAACTTAATTGAAAGAATATTGCTAATGGTAAAGTTGCCGCAGGGTCATTTATAGAATGTGGTATATTGTCGGTAAACCCTGTTGTGAACATTACCGATGCGGCGTCTCCAATTGCACGTCCAAATCCAAGTAATGCCGCAGTTGCTAATCCGGGTAATCCCTGTTTTAAAACAACTTTTATTGCGGTTTCCCAGCGTGTTGCGCCTAAACTAAATGCGGCTTCCTGCAACTCTCCCGGAACTTGTCTTATAACTTCATCCATGGTTCGGGCTATAATGGGTACTATTAATAACCCAACGGTAATAATACCTGCTAACAAACTTACTTTCATACCAATCAGCAACATTAGTACAAATCCAAATGCACCAAATACAATACTAGGAATGCCGTATAATACATCTAAACATAAACGTGTAAGATTGGCAAATTTGGAATTCTTAGGTGCATAAATGTTGATATAAATTACAGTAGGTAAACAAATAATTAATGCAAATAGCGTAGCACCAATTGCAAGATAAAACGATCCCGCAATTGCATTTAAAATCCCACCTTCTTTACCCAGGTAGAAACCACCTTGCGGAGTTTTAGTAATCATATCCATATTCATGGAAGGAATACCCTCAATAAGAATAGTAATTGAAATAGCAATGAGGCTTCCAAATATGATGAAAGCTGCTATGCGCATTATGATGTTAAATATTTTCTCTTCCAGTTTTCTCTTATTCATAATCATGCGATTTTTTTCTCCATTCTGTTCAACACCCAACGGGCATAAATATTAAAAACCAGAATGATTAATAATAAAATTAATGCGGCAAACATGAGCGCAGAATCATACATGGGTATGCTCATCATTTCACCGTAATTGTTTGCTATTAATGATGGAATTGGATAACCCTCATCGAAAATTCCTTTCGGTACCTGTACAACATTCCCAACCACCATTAAAACAGCTATTGTTTCACCAAATGCACGAGAAAACCCTAAAATACAAGCAGCCAATATACCAGGTGAGGCTTTTTTAATTACTACTTTTTTAATTGTTTCCCATTTTGTAGCACCAAGTGAAAGCGTTGCTTCTCGCAATGTAACTGGTACAATTTTAAGTACTTCATATACAATTTGAACAACAACGGGAAAAACCATTACCGATAATACAATTCCTCCTGCAAGTAAAGAATATCCACTTGAGTCTTCAACACCAAACCAACCTGCAACATCATTACGTATAAAAGGTACAATAATTAAAACACCCCAAATACCATAAATAACGGATGGAATTCCAGCCAGAATATCTAACATTGGTGCAGCAACTTTTAGAAATCTTTTGTTGGCATACTCGCTCAAATAAATTGCTGTTAATATACTAAGCGGAATACTAATGACAGCCGCTATAACGGTGACATAAACAGTACTTAAAATGAATGGTAAAAAACCAAATTCCCCTTTAAATGGGCTCCATTGTGAAGAAAATAATAAATCTTTTAAACTATTTGCACCTAATACAGGCAATGACTTATAAACAAGGCCAATTATTATAAATACAAGTAATAAAAGGGAGAAGATGGTCATTAGCCTAACCACCTTCCCCATAAACCCATCTAAAATAACCCTATACGGGTTCGAACCTGTATTATTTTTTTTGTGTGTGTCGGGCTCAGATAGGATATCTTTAATTTGCATATCATTTAACATTTCCGTTTCAGTTTTACTTAACCTAAACGGCATAGCAGATAGCAATTTTCTTTTAAAAAATTTATTCATACGTCCGTTATTAGATTATTTAGATGGTATAATATTTATTTTTTTTCAGCTACTTCAGCAGCAGGTAATTTGGCTAATTGCTGTTGAATAATATCCTGTGGTAATGTAACATAACCTGCATCCGAAAGTCCTTTTTGACCTTCAGATAATACATATTGTAAAAATGCAATTACCAGCGGGTCTGTAGGTGCACCTTTTGATACAAATAATAATGGACGAGCAGGAGGTGAAGGATATTTGCCTGATAATATAGCAGCGTTCACATCATCCATATTATTATAAAAATTTTCTTCCGGTTCTAATGTTCCATTTCCATTGATGTCAATTGGCAATACAGCAATACCGGGGTTATTTATTTTTGTAACATTATCATAAGCAAAACTTACATTATTAAATCCAACTGCAAATTTGCTTTTAACAACAGCCTGAGCTAAACCGGGATCACCCATTACACCAACACCTATTAAATCTTCCTGCTTCTTACCACCTAAATATTTTGCCCATGATTCGGCTGCACCTGCTGCATCGCTTCTGGTATATACTTCAATTTTTTCTTTAGAGCCATTGCCCAACAAATCGCCCCATGTTACAATTTTACCGGTAACCCAGATATCAATAAATTGCTGGTTAGTTATCCCTTTTTGATAGATTAAATCTTTGTATGGATTTTCCGCATTAATTGTAGGTAAAACAGCATCCTTGCAAACACTAATATCAAACGCACCTTTGCTGATTTCTTCAGCATTCACATCTCGCGAAACCATACCTAAATTTGTGCTTCCTGAAAGCACGTCTGTCATGCCTTTGCCGGCTCCACCACCCTGAATATCAAATTGCACCTTGGGATGTAAAGCTTTAAATTCTTCGCCCCATTGTACTGCCATTGGATAAAGTGCAAAAGCACCGCTCATGGTAATTTTCCCCTCTAACTCTGTTGAGGAGGTATTTTTATCTGACTTGTCATTTGAACAAGAAGTTGCTAAAATCGTGGTTGTAGCAACCAACACTAGTAATTGGAAATATCTCATATTATATTTTTTGTGCAAATATATTCTACTTATTCGATATATCCTATAGTTTTGATAGATTAGTACGGAAAAAAATCCATGGAGCCCAAGGAGGTGCTCCACGGAAGGTCATGATTATTTAGGAAGTTTAGCGATTTGTTCCTTGATTACCTCAGTTGGTAATTCAACAAATCCTGATTCGGCTACATACTTTTGTCCATCGGTTAATACCCAATTCAAAAATGCCAGTGTTACTTTGTCATCTATGGTTCCATTAGAAACCAAATACAATTGACGCGCAGGTGGCGAAGGATATTTGCCTGCCAATATAGCCATGTTTAATTTATCAGAAGTGCTGTAAAAGTTTTCTTCCGGGTCCAGTTTACCATTTTCATTAACATCGATAGGCACTATGCCAATACCGGGATTTGGTTTTTTAGTTTTGAAGTCATATGCGTAAGCAACATTATTATATCCTATACCAAATTTATCGGCAGTTACAGCTTTAGCAATACCAGGATCACCAAATACACCTACTCCTTCTAAATCATCCTGTTTTTTATTGCCTAAATATTTCGCCCAGGCATCAGCAGCACCACATGCATCACTTCTGGTATAAACCGTCATTTTCTCTTTTGCCCCATTTTTTAATAAATCGCCCCAACTCACTACACCACGGTTTACCCAAATATCATAAAACTGTTTTTTGGTAATTCCTTTTTCATAAATTTTTGCATAATAAGGATTATTGATATTAATGGTTGCCACTACAGCATCTTTTGCAACAGCATAACCTATTGCACCTTTTTTCGCTTCATCAGGAGTAATTTCTCTACTAACCATTCCAAGTTCCACTGTGTTACTTAAAACATCAGTCATACCTTTTCCTGCTCCTCCACCTTGAATATCAAACTGCACTTTAGGATGCAACTTTTTAAATTCTTCGCCCCACTTTACCACTAAAGGGTATAAAGCAAATGCTCCACTTAAAGAAATTTTACCTTCCAACTCGGCAGGTGTTTCAACCTTTATTGGTTTTTCATTGGGATTGGTAAAACTTCCGTGTAAAATTATTAGCCCAAACATAATGGGCAACATGATAAGTTTTTTCATAAATTTTATTTTATTCTATTTGTTCTATAGATTTTATAGTATAATAAATAAAAATAAATGGCTATTCCAATAGAATAACCATTTAAAACAGGCAATTTAAAACGCTGCCTGGAATTGTATTGCAAATAAATTATTTTCTTTTTGTGTCTCAGCTTCTTCTAATACTAAATTATATTCTAATTGAATACGTGTATTTTTAGTAAAGAAATAACTGGCAGCCAGAATATATTTATTGGTAATATTGTCTTCAGTAGCGGTATTAGGATCATAATTATCTAATCGGGCAATGATTTGTAATTTATCTTTAATTGGTGTATAACCTAAAGTTACATAATAACCACTGCGTTCCAGCAATGCTAAGCTATCGCTTTCATCTGAAGCAGCTAAATATTCTCCTTCAACAATAAAACTTTTATATTTATAGGAAATATTTCCACCAAAACGAGTTCTGTCTGCATCTACTGTTGGTTGTACGGTTGTTCTGCCTATACCGTTTAAAAATCGACCAAAAATCCATAAATCTTTGATTGGTGATATACCCAATGCTGCAGAAATATCTTTATCCTGATTATTGTCTGCTACGTTTATTCCTGAACCATTATATATACCAAGGGTATAGTCTAATAATGGACGCTTAGCTTCTTCACTGCCAATACTATATTTTCCACTTAACCATAAACCGATATCACGACCGTTTTGGTTGCCATACAAATCACTTTCACGAAACGATAAACTATTATCTATTTGTGTTCGGCTTATCGTTAATAAATTCCAAGGTGAGTATAAGTTATCATAACAAACCGGATATTTACTTTGCCCTACGTTTACGTTTAACCATTCATATGGTTTGTAAACAAAAGTGGCATCCAAAATTTTAGGTGTACCTGCAAGTTCAGTATGTAAGCGATATCCAACTTTAGGTGCAATATCGCCTCTAAAATCTAAACGAGCACGACGTAAATCAAATGCATCAAACTTGGTTGAATCTTCAAACAACTGATAACGAACATGAGTTAATCCGCGTAATTCAATTTTCTGCGAAACTTTTACATTATAGGTCTCCACCTGTGTAGCCGACTGAGCATACATCCCAACCGACAAACTTAACATAACTACTAAAAGTAAAACTGTTGATTTCATAAATAATATTTTTTGTGCGCACAAATATCTATATATTCTATCGAATTAGTAGAATATATTAATACATGCTTATTTTTTTAATATATAAATGCTTGTAAATGCTGGTATTTATTTTGATTTTCGATTTACGGTAAACAAGGCTTTAGGTGCCTCCAATAAACTGGTATGGTCTAAAATGGCTGCTGATGCGTCGCGAACCTGCATCATTATTTTCCTAATCTCACAGGTTTTTTCGTTATCACATTCTGCACATTTCATATAGGCGGTTTTACTAACGCATGGTATTGGAGCTAAGGGGCCATCTAATATTCGCACTACCTGTCCTACAGTAATTTCATCAGGCGATTTACTTAGGCTATACCCACCGCCTTTGCCCATTTTGCTGTGTAATAAACCATTTTTTTTCAGCTCAAGTAAAATCAGTTCGAGAAACTTTTTGGGTATGTTTTCCTCTTCTGCTAAATCAGAAATGAGTACCGGGCCTTTGCCATATTGTTTACCCAGGTAAAACATAGCTTTTAGTCCGTATTTGGCTTTTTTAGATAACATAGGTTTATGCGGCAAAGATACTACATTGGGTCAACATCTATCACAATTTCAACCCGTTTGTGGGATGGATTTAGCTGCAACTTTTCCACTTCTAATTTCACAATTTGTTTCACATATTCGCCGCTTACCCTGTTGTTTGGGAATTTAATCATGATTTCCGACAAATATTTATTACGAATACGCGGAATTCCCGGAATTGCAGGTCCCAACACACGTTCGCCCAATTGATTTTTGAGCTCTGACCCCAGCCAGGATGCTGTTTTGTTTACAGTTTCAACCTTATTATGTCTCAACGTAATTCTAATTAAACGCATAAATGGCGGATAACCAAATTGCTGCCGCTCGGCAATTTCTTTGGTGTAAAATCCGGCATAATCATTTTGCATGACATAATGTAATACAGGATGATTTACCTGAATGGCCTGAATCATTACAAGGCCCTTTTTGTTTTTCCGGCCGGCTCTCCCACTTACCTGTGTTATCATTTGGAATGCTCTTTCTGCTGCTCTGAAATCAGAAAAATTTAAAATCTGATCCGCACTTAAAATGCCAACCAGATTTACATTGTCAAAATCCAGTCCCTTAGTAACCATTTGTGTACCGGTTAAAATATCAATATCGCCCGACTCAAATGCACGTAATATTTTTTCATGCCCATGTTTCGATTTTACGGTATCCAAATCTAACCTGCCTGTTTTTGCTTCAGGAAATAAATATTGCAATTCATCATCAATTTTTTCTGTTCCAAAACCTTTAATTATAATTCGCGAGCTTCCACATGCCGGGCATACGGTATAAGTATTATTTGTATAATTACAATAATGACATCTCAATTCATTACTGAACTTATGGTAAACTAGGTTTACATCACAATTAATACATCTGGGTGTCCACCCACAAGCTTCACAAATGAGAAATGGCGCATATCCCCTTCTATTTTGAAACAAAATAATTTGTTCTTTTAAATCCAATGCATATTTCATTCTTCCCACCAAAGCAGAAGTAAAATGCGAATGCATGGTTTTATTTTTTTCTTCTTCCTTTACATCAGCAATACGGATTTCCGGCATTGCCATATCGGCATATCGTTTTAGCATTTTCACCAATCCGAATTTCCCATGCACTGCCTGAAAATAAGTTTCAATACATGGTGTTGCTGTTCCCAATACTGTTTTGGCGTTATGTAAATAAGCCAGATAAATTGCTGCATCGCGGGCATGATAACGCGGTGCAGGTTCGTGTTGTTTATACGAATAATCATGCTCCTCATCAATAATTATCAAACCCAAATCATTAAAAGGCAAAAACAACGAAGACCGCGCCCCTAAAATAATTCTATATTCATTATTTAAAACACGCTGCCAAATTTCAATTCTTTCGTTTTGATTAAACTTAGAATGGTAAACACCAATCTGATTGCCAAAACGTTTTTTAAGTCGTGAAATAATTTGTGTGGTTAATGCAATTTCCGGCAACAAATACAATACTTGTTTGCCAGATTGAATATATTCTTTTATGAGCTCAATATACACTTCCGTTTTACCACTACCGGTAACACCATGAATTAATACAGTACTTTTTTCTTTTAAAAAATTCCTTGTTTCATTAATTGCTCTTTCCTGTTCTGCATTTAAAACAAAATCATCCATCTGGTCATCACCATACAATTGTAATCTGCTGACCTGTTCATCTATTTCTTCAAAAATATTATTTTTTATAAGCGTTTTAAGCACAGCTGCCGATGCTCCCGATTTTCTTAATAAAAATGATTTTTTAATCTTATTATTATTTTGGGAATGCTGATAATACACCATTAAAATATTTAACTGCTTTTCATGGCGTTGCAATTGTTCAAACAGTTGTTGTAATGCCGCTTCATCGGTGTACTTTTTATTTAATACAATAAACTTTTCAGTTTTTGGTGTATATACTTCTGTCAACTCTTCCTTTACATAAACAATTCCCTTTTCTATCAGCGATTTTATGGTGGGTTGAATTGTTTTTTGTTGAAGTATAAGTTGAATATCTTTTAACTTCAGTTCTTTCTGAATAGTTAATGCTTCTGCAATTAAAAATTCTTTATCTTCCAATAAAGCAGCATCTATATTTACATCCGCCTTCAACACAATAATTGTTTCGCTGCTGAGTTTGTAAGGTGCAGGTAATGCAGCATTCATCACATCACCTGTTGAACACATATAATAACCTGCCATCCATTTCCAAAATTCTAATTGAACCTTATTTACAATATGCAAATGATCGGGCAAAGCTAATATCGCTTTTGGCTGATAACCGGCGGGAATGTTTGTATGAATTTTAGCAACAATACCTGTATAACTTTTATTTCTGAAAGGCACTTCTACACGCATACCCGGAGTAAGCGCCGCACCAAACTCATCCGGAACTGCATAGGTGTAGTTCTTTTCCAACGCAAACGGCAAAATCACATCAGCAAACAAGTTATTCATTGCGGGGTAAATTGTTTTATTTTGTAAAACTATTTAAATTAAATCACTTAACGATGAACATTGTAGTTACCGGTGCCACTAAAGGAATAGGCAAAGCAATTGCGCTATTATTTGCAAAACACGGTTTTAATATCGCCGCGTGCGCTCGCACTCAAGCCGATTTAGACACACTTAAGGGTGAACTCATAGCAATACACCCATCTGCTACAATTGTTACACAAGTTTGTGATGTATCAAAAAAGGAACAGGTAATTCAATTTGCAGCAACCTGTAAATCTGCATTTAACAAAATTGATGTCCTGATTAACAATGCAGGTGTTTTTATACCCGGCAATATTCATAATGAACCGGAAGGCATATTGGAGCAGCTCATCGATACTAATCTTTATTCTGCTTATCATCTGACACGTGCCCTAGTTCCCAATATGATTAAACACCAACATGGTCATATTTTTAACATTTGTTCCGTAGCCAGTAAAAACGCTTATGACGCTGGTGGCTCTTATGCCATTTCGAAGTTTGCATTATACGGTTTTTCTCAAAACCTCCGCCATGAACTCAAACAGTATAAGGTTAGAGTTACAGCTGTATTGCCCGGAGCAGTTTTAACCGATTCGTGGAACGGCACACAATTACCTGAATCCAGATTTATTAATGTTGACGATGTTGCCAAACTCATTTACCAAGCCTGGGAGGTTTCAGACAGAACTGTTGTGGAAGAAATACTAATACGACCTATGGAAGGTGATATTTAACTCTTAGTTGATATAAGTGCCTTCGGCTTTCTTTTTCTTGTAATTTCTATACCAAAGGTAACCTACTACCATAAATGCCAAATAAGGCATCACCAATAAATAAGCTATTCCGGTATTTAACGATGCACTTTGGAGGTTGCCATCTTTAGCACCTTCTTCGGCAGCGGCTTTACACATAGCACATTGTGCACTCAATTCTGTGCTGAGGCTAGTTAGCAGAAAAAACGCCACAAACGCAATTACGATACGGAGTTTCATAGTACAAATTTAAGCATTAATGCGGATAATAGGGTGCAATCATAAAATATACCACCACGCCTGTTACGGCAACATAAAACCATAAAGGCCAGGTTATTTTGGCAATTTTCCGGTGTTTATCGAACCTTGCAGACAACCCATGGGAAACAGTAATTAAAATAAACGGCATGATAACAGCAGCCAGAATAATGTGCGATAGTAAAATGATATAATACACCATTTTTATACTGCTCACTGCAGCACTTTCCTCCGCGCTAACTGTTCCATCAAAATTGCTATCGCCAAATAATGTTGACTCAGAGGCTGAATGATAAATCACATAAGATATTAAAAACAATGCTGAGGTTGAAAATGCTCCCAACATAGTTAATTTATGCGCCTTGATATTTTTCGTTTTTATAAAATACAAACCGATTAATAATAAAATGGCAACGGTAGAATTTAATATGGCATGTAATTTTGGTAAAAATGAAACATTGATATTTAGGTTCAATGCAGGTGTATAAAATAATACTGCAACTAAAACCGGCACGGCCACCGATATTGCAAAAATTATTCTATTGGTTGATTTTTCATTCATTGACTTCATTTTTAAACACGAGATAATTGATATCCTGAATTAAAGCTTGCATTTGAATTGAGTCGGTTCCTTTATAAAATCCTCTGATATTACCATTTTTATCGACAAGCGTAAACTTATCCGAATGCCCTTTAAACGAGCCATCCGCTCCTTTAACAACGGTAAAGAAACCTTGTTCACCCAAATCAAAAATATCGGATTGTTCTCCACGTAAAAAATGCCACATATTATCTTTGGCTTTATACGCATCAGCATATTTTCTTAAAACCGGCACTGAATCTGTTTCAGGGTTGAGGCTAAAAGAAAGAATTTTAAAATTTATGGCGTTGTTTAACGATTGCTGTACTTGTGCAAGATGTTTTGATGTAACCGGACAATAGGCATCACATTCGGTATAAAAAAATTCCGCTACGAATACTGTTTCTTCAACATCCTTATTGGTAAAGGTTTTTCCATTTTGGTCTACGCAGGTAAAATTAGGAATATGATTAAGCGAGTCGCGTAAAAAAGAAGAATGTTGATACGATTGTTTTACCTTATTCAGGTTTTCCTGCTTGTCGGCATAAGGCAAATACACAAAAATCACAAAGAGAATAAAAGCAACTCCGACAACACCGGCAATTATTATATTATTTCTCTTGTTCATCCAGATCCAGTTTATTTATCAGAAACAGAATATCGTTATATAAATCGTGGAATTGGGATTCAATCAAAGGGTCGTAAGCGCCGCGGAGAAATCCATCCCCATCCACAAGATATACTAACTGTGGACAAAGCGTATCAGTTTCAATAGCACCTGTTTTTTCGAAAATATTTTTACTGAAGTCGTGAAATTTGAATGAGGAGCTGTCATCCGTTCTAACAAAGTGCCAAATTTCACGGGCTGAGTACCGCTCAGCCATAGACACTAACTGGGTTGTTTGGTCAAGCTCAGGGTTAAGCGTATGTGAGATTAGACGCAATGCTTTTGTTTTCCCATAATAGTCTTCCTGAATCTCAAATAATTTCCGCTCGCGGGCATCATTAGTAGTACCGCAGCTGTAGGTAGAAAAATCCATCACACATACCTTGTTAAGCATACGTTTTTTGGTAATGGTATCTCCTCTATGAGAAACAGTAAAATAATCAGGAATTTGAGGTGGATTATCAATAATCATCCTGCTGCTTGCAGGTGCTTCTTCTCTGATTTTGAAGCCTTCCTTTAGAAAAATAACTGAAATAAGCGGGAGCACAACTATAATTGTGAGCATTACAATTGCCCATACCCGCCCCCGTTTGTTTGCCATCGTTATTTAAGAATCTCCCACGATTCTTTTAAACTCAACCAGTAACCACCTTCCCAAAGGAATGCAATTATACCCCATACCAAAAACAGGAACGGTGCTAATATACTTACGGCCATTGCTTTAAGTTCATATTTTAAGTGCATAAATTCGCTCATGATATAATACGCTTTAGCCGCACTCAAAATAATGAAGAGTAAGTTAAGCCACCATCTTGGGCTTTCCGGCATATACTTCCAGTGAATAAGCGCCGCTGCAATTTCAAAAGCAGTTACAATTGCAAGAACACCGCAAATTGTCCATACTTTTTTTATTTTTTCTGCATGAGTACCGTGTGACATATCTTTCAGTTAAATTTTTTATAATAAATAGAATGCTAAGAATACAAAAACCCAAACTAAATCTACAAAGTGCCAGTATAAACCTAATTTTTCAATCATTTCATAATGTCCACGACGGTGGAAAACCCCTCTGTAAGTTTGAATAAATGCCCAGGTATTTAAACACACCCCAACACTCACGTGGAATCCGTGGAAACCGGTAATGAGGAAGAACAAAGCACCAAACGATGCTGCTCCAAAAGGGTTATGGGTTAAAGTTTGACCTTCATGAATTAAGTGGGTCCATTCAAGATACTGACTACCAACAAAGGTTAAACCACCAAGAATAGTCAGGAACATCCAGAATAAAACACCTTTTCTGTTCATTTCATGTCCTTCCTGCACGGCACGAACCATGGTAACCGAGCTGAAAATCAGCGTAAAGGTCATGAACGTAACAAATGCCAAAGGTAGATGCGCATGTGTAAATGGAATGGCGTTAAATACTTCGTTAGGATCCGGCCAACTCATCATGTTACCTTCTTCATGAGCAGGATGGCTCATTCTGATAGCTCCATAAGAAATTAATAAGCCGGCAAAAGTAAAAGTATCGCTGATGAGGAAATACCACATCATCACCTTGCCATAGCTAACTCTAAACGGGGAATCTCCACCGTCCCAAAGTTCTTTTGCGTTCGTTTTAGCAACTGCTTCCAAAATTCTAAAATTTTATCTGTTCAATAAAAAGAAAAAATAAAGATAAACCCATAAAAAATCGACAAAATGCCAATAAGTTGCCATTACTTCGATATTAATAGTATTTGTCTTCATTAAATCCGATTCGGTTGTTTTTAATCTGGTAAAAGCACGAACAGCAAACACCATTAATGCAATTACACCACCGGCAACATGCAAAAAATGCGCGCCGGAAATAACATAAATAAAAGAACCTGCAACATTTTCGGTTAATCCGTAACCTTCATTAACCAAAGTATTCCATCCTTGAATTTGAAGGGCTAAAAAACCAGCACCTAAAATGAATGCTGTTACAATAAACCCTCTATATAAATTTAAAGCACCTTTTTTAAACGCCAAATAAGCGGCATGCATAAAAAGACTGCTAATCACTATTACAATTGTTGCCGTTGTAAAAATGGATGGCAAATGGATATGTTCCCAAGTGCGTGTATCTCCTTTTTTTACAACATAGGCGCTGGTAAATGCAGCGAATATCATCACCATCGACACGATGCCAATCCACAAGTTAAACTTGTAGGGATGTACGATATACCTTTTATGTATTGATGATGCCATATTTTTAAATTTGATCTACCAACAATGCAATAAGCACGATTGGTAAATATAAAAACGAACCAAACATTAAACTGCGTGCATCTTTAATTTCACTGCTGCGATACAGTTTAACAGTTTGTAATAAAAATAATATTCCGGTTATAAAAACAATTAATGCTGATATCCACCCTGTGTAACCTAATAAATACATAAGCAAACTTACAGGTATCAATAAGATGGTATAAATAACAATATATAAAGCTGATGTCTTAGAACGTCCTTTTACAGAAGGCAATAAATGAAATCCGCCTTTTGCGTAATCATCAGCTGCAACCCAGGCAATAGACCAAAAATGAGGAAACTGCCATACAAACTGCACTGAAAATAACAATATAGCTAAATCGTTAATTCCACCTGCTGCTGCTGCACAACCAATAAGTGGTGGCATTGCACCGGGAAATGCGCCAATAAAAACAGCAATTGGTGAAACCTTTTTCATTGGTGTATACAAAAAGGCATAACTAATGAGTGATAAAGCTCCAAGTAATGCACTTAAGGTATTAAACCAAACCCATAAAATAGCAATACCCGAAACTGCCATCAGCCCGGCAGCAATTATAGCTTCCGTTGACTGCATTCTTCCGGCAGCTAAAGGTCGATCAGCGGTGCGCGTCATTAATTTATCCGTATCAGATTCAATTATCTGATTAATAGCATTTGATGCTGCTGTAATCAAAAATCCACCTGCTAAAAATAAAAAGAACGATGATTGTTCGCCACCGGCAAATAAATATCCTATACCTGCACTGAACACAACAATGAAACTCAATCTGAATTTTACCAGCATGTGGTAATCTTTCAGTTTGGCTGCAATTGTTTTGCCTATGCCTTGTTTAGATATAGAAGTTTCTTTGCTCATGTAATTATGAAAAAGCTAATTATGATTTTAAATCTTTATCATCAATAATATGGTCGCCGTCCATTTCATCACCATGTTCACCATGTTCAATTTCGTATTGACTTAACGGTTCAGTTTGAGGAATAAATTCTCTTCCGTGTTTGTTATAGTCATAAGGCCAACGGTGAACTTCAGGAATATCTCCTTCCCAGTTACCATGTCCCGGACGCAAAGGTGTTGTCCATTCTAATGTATTTGCGTTGTAAGGATTTTTATCACGCATTTTTCTACCATACCAAATACTATAGAAGAAATTGAATACAAATAACAATTGTAATGCAAATGAAATAATTGCCACTGTCGAAATAAACATGTTCAAAGATTCGAAACCACTAAATGTTTCAAAACCTGAGTGGGTATAATAACGACGTGGTAATGCAATTTCAAAGTGCATTGGATAGAATATCAAATAAGCAGATACGATTGTTCCCCAGAAATGAATATAACCTAAAGTTTGGTTCATATAGCGACCAAACATTTTAGGGAACCAGTGGTAAACGCCTGCAAACATTCCGAAAAATGCTGCCACACCCATTACTAAGTGGAAGTGAGCAACAACGAAATAGGTATCGTGTAAACGAATATCAATAGAAGAGTTACCTAAGAAAATACCTGTTAACCCTCCGGAAATGAACAGTGAAACGAAGCCAATTGCGAACAACATTTGCGGATTTAACCGAATATCCCCTTTCCATAATGTGGTAAGCCAGTTAAATACTTTGATCGCAGATGGCACCGCAATAATTAACGTAAATATTACGAAAATTGAACCGATAAATGGATTCAATCCTGTCATAAACATGTGGTGAGCCCAAACAATAAAGGATAATACCGTAATGGCAAGGATTGAATAAATCATTGCTGTATACCCAAAAATTGGTTTACGCGAATGCACTGACAATACTTCCGATACAATACCCATTGCCGGGATAATGATAATATACACTTCGGGGTGGCCGAGGAACCAGAATAAATGCTGATATAAAATAGGGCTACCACCTGAGTTAGCGAGTGGTTCACCACCAAGATTAATCGCATCTAAATAAAAGCTAGTACCTAAATTACGGTCAAATAATAATAATACTGCCGCAGATAATAATACCGGGAATGACAATACCCCGATAACAGCAGTCAATAAAAACGCCCATATTGGTAAAGGCAATCTGAACATCTTCATGCCTTTAGTACGTAAATTAATAATAGTAGTAATATAGTTTAAGCCCCCTAATAATGCTGAAACAATAAAGAGTGCCATAGAAATCAACCAGTAATCGACCCCAACAACACTTCCCGATGATGCATCTTTTAATGCATTCAATGGTGGATATGCCGTCCAACCACCTGATGCAGGACCTGTTGCCAAAAAGAATGATACAAACATGACAGCGCCGGAAATAAAGAAGAACCAATAAGACAACATATTGATAAATCCAGAAGCCATATCGCGTGCTCCAATCATAAGTGGAATTAGAAAGTTGGAGAACGTTCCACTCAAACCGGCAGTTAATACAAAGAATACCAAAATAGTACCGTGCATGGTAATTAATGCATTATAAAATTCCGGCGCAATTTGTCCTTCTTCAGTTATCCATTTACCTAAAAATGGTTTCATCCATGTTAAGTCAGCATCCGGATAACCGAGCTGAATACGGAATAAAACAGATAATAAAGCTCCAACAATTGCCCAGAAAATACCGGTAACTAAAAATTGTTTTGCAATTGTTTTATGGTCTTCACTAAAAATATATTTGCGAATGAAGCTTTGATGATGGTGATGGTCATCGTGGTGATGATCATGACCATGTGTATCTGCATGCGCTGTATGAGTTGAAGTTTGTACTGACATATCTTTCTATTTACGTTCCACCAATTAATTTTTGTTAACTACTACAGTAACATCTGTATTTGCAATTGTAACTGTATCAGCTGCTGCTGCCGGAGCTGCAATTTTAGGTGCATATTTTGAAACACCGTTTTCTAAATATAATGATGCATATACCTGACTCCATTTGCTAGGTTGTTCTGCAAGCCATTTATCATAATCTTCCGGGCTATCAACAACCAAAGTATATTTCATTGAGCTATGTCCTGTTCCGCATAATTCGGCACAAGCAATTTCGTAATTGAATTTTTGCCATCTTGGCATATCATCACCTTCTTCAATAACTTTCCATGCATCGTTTTCTGACATTTCGATACGTTTGTCGGCCGTAGTTATTAATGGAGTGAAAGTAAATGATGTTGGCATACCCGGAACAGCATCCATTTTAACATCCATATGAGGGATATAAAAATTGTGTAATACATCGAGTGCTGTAATTTTTACATACACCTGATTATTTACAGGAACATGAATTTCACTTGGCATAGGGTCATCATAACCCCAGGTAAATTCATCTGCATTTGCTGCTATATATTCTTCTGTATATTTAGTTGTAATGCGCGTAAAAGCTTTTTCACGGATGTCGATTTTTTTCGGGATTTTATTCAATTCAGTCTCCAATAAATCAACTGAATCTTTCACAACAGCAACGCGATATTTATTTGGCGAATTATTTACAATATCATAATAAATAGCCAATTGCGCATTGATTTCTTTTTCGCGTTCTTGTAATTTAACAATCTCACCTTTTTGGTTCAATTTTTCACTTCCTTTTAAGGAAACAATTCTATGTTCAATCCATTCTCTGGTAACAATTCCAAGTGGATTTTCAGGGCATATTAAGTCATTATCACGCGGTCCCAATTTCCCGTCCGGGCCTGTATAACGGCTGCTCCAGAAAAACTGTTGACCGGTAACTTCAATCGTTATCGCATCTTCTTCTGGGTCACCCATAATATCTGTCCAAGCCTGTAATCCGAAAACCACTAATCCGGTTAACACGATAGTTGGAACGATTGTCCAAATAAATTCGAGCTTATTGCTATGCGCAAAGTGCACTGCTTCGTTACCCGGACGATTTCTATACATGTATGCGAAAACAAATAATAGCACATTAGTAATAACGAAAACAATTCCGGTTACCCAAAGTGTAACGACAAACATTTTGTGAATCATTTTTCCATTATCCGATGAATGGTGATCTACCATTCTGTCGGCATAATGTCCAAATGACCAGAAAAATCCAATCATACCCAGAACCATAAAAATGATCCCTAGTATAGCGTGAAATTTGGTCATTTCCACTGTTGTGCGTTCGCCGCCTCGTAATTGTCCAACAAGGTCGAGTGTTCTTGTTACCTGGAACAAGACCACAACAATCATAACTATTGCAATAAATATCAACCAACCGGTAGCCATTGTATAAATTTATATGTGATGATCAAGACTTTCTCTGTATAAAGGATGCTTTTCAGGCACCAGTGACGCTTTAGCGAGCTCACCAAAAACTAGATAAAGGAATAATCCTGCGAAGGTCATGAATAAACCTACTTCAAGGAATCCTATTCCCCAATGATCGCCAACTGTTGGAGGCATAATCATCAGGAAGAAATCTAACCAATGTGAAAGTATTAATACACTTGCCACAATAGTTAAAACATTTAAATTTCGTTTTGCATCGCGACGTAATAGTGTCAGGAATGGGAACAAGAAATTAATGATAAGGTTTGCATAAAATATACCTTTATAATTAGTTCTCGCGCGATCTAACCACCAACGTGTTTCTTCAGGAATATTTCCATACCAGTATAACATAAATTGGCTAAACCATAAGTAAGTCCAAAATACACTAAAACCAAAAATATATTTACCTAAATCGTGTAAGTGATTTTCATTTAATTCGGCAAGGTAACCATTGCGTTTTAAATAAATAAGGATTAAAACGATGGTGCACAAACAAGCGATCCAAAGTGAAACGAAGTTATACCATCCAAACAAGGTGCTATACCAGTGTGGATCTAACGACATAACCCAGTCCCAAGCCATTGTAGAACTTGTTACAGCCCAAATAATTAAAAATATTGCTGACCAGAATTTAGTGCGTAAAAACCATTTTGTAGTTCCTTCTAAATCCTCTTTAAGTGAAAACTTGCGCAGGGTAATGGCAACACCAACCCATAATAATAAATAAGCAATAGAACGGATGGTCCAAAATGATTTATTTAAATAACCATGTTTCTCAGCTATTAATCTGTCATAGTGTGGATTTACAACCTGACCCTGATCATTCGCAACTAATTCAACTTTATGTTCCGGTGCGTGATGTTCATCACCATGATGTGCTTCAACTTCTGCTTTACCATCATATTGGAACTCCTGCCATACACGTGAATAATCTTTTTCATGACCACCAAGATGATCAGCATGTTCGGTTTCGTAATGTTCTAATTCTTCTAATGTTACCATTTTTTCTTTCACAAATGGATTATCCCAATGTGCATACAAATTATGATAACCTGCCCAAAGACCAACAATAATCACAAGCATGAAGATTGCTCCAACCTTCGAGAATTGGCTCATTGCTTCAGGAACACGTTTAACCATGATATGCCAGCCTGACATTGCAATTTGGTGTGCCGTTAAAAAGAAAATTGCCAGCACCGAGATGCCAAGGAATAAGATGGTATCCAACAAGTAATTTGACCAGAAGCGATCCATTGAAGCCCCTGTAGCCATGCCAACAACTGTAAGTACAATTCCTACGATAAGTAATCCCAGGAATCTGGTTTTCAGTTTTGAATTATATTCGAATTTGTTTGAGCCGTTCATGCTTTTGTTATTTGCTTAGTATTAATTCGAAAGCGTTTTTACTAATTATTTAATTGATGCTGTTGTATCTGATGCTGCTGATGGTGCTTGTTTTGCAGCATATTCTGCCTGCAAATGTTTTACATAAGTAACCACTTTCCAGCGTTCTTCTTTTGACAAAGCATAAGAATAAGGCTGCATAGCATTTCTTCCATAAGTTACTGAATGAAACATAGTACCTTCTGTCATTGCCATATAAACCGGGTCAAAATAATTTGGTGGCATAGCAGTATATTTTCCTTCTGTAACAATAAATCCTTTACCATCGCCTGCTGCACCATGACAAACAGCGCAATAGATATCGTAAAAATGTTTTCCTTCTGCTACAACTTCTTTATCGTTGATGTTGAAAGGATTTTTCACTTCTAATGCAGCCCTGCTATAACCCTCAGGTGTATTCGGTAATTGATAAGGTAAGTTTAATGCCATAGTAAGGCTATCAGATTTTACTCCGGCAATTGCATTTCCTACATAAGGAACTGTACCATCCACCGGTGTAACTGCGCTCATACCGTTTGGCATTTCAGGCATCATGCTATATGTTTCATAAGCACGTGAATAGTTCATATCCCATGTGTAAGAATCACCGGCATAATCACCACCTGCTTTTTTACAAGATGCAAATACAAGCGGGAGTGCTGTTATTACAACCGCTGTTTTAATATATTTTGATGCAACCATTTTCATTTATTGTTTATGGTATTATAATTCTTTTTCATGAATTTCCACTGCGCCGCTTGCAGCAAGTACTTTTCTGATTTCTTCTTTTTTGCTGTCAGAAGTATGCTCATCCAACTCAAATGTCATTGCAAACAAATGGCTCGTTGTGCGTTCATCAACTATTTCAGCTTTTACACCGGGTGCTAATCTGTTTAAATACAAATAAGTTAAAAACATACCAACCGACGCAAATAATACGGTTAACTCAAATGTGATTGGTATCCAAGCAGGTAGTGATAAATAAGGTTTACCACCATAGTTAATTGGATAGTTGTTTGTAGTTACCCATAAAATAAACGTAAGTGCAGTTAATGTTCCAGTCGCACCGAAAATAAAACCGGCGGAATGCAGTTTGGTCATACGTAAACCCATGGCATCATCTAATCCGTGAACCGGAAAAGGTGTATAACAGTCATGAATTTTCAATCCTTCTGCACGTACTTTTTTTACTGCATCGATTAAGATGACTTCATCGTCATATAAACCGTATATTATTTTTTTATTTGCCATGTGCAAATGCTATTTATACTTGGTTAAGGTTAATGTTTATGGTGATCATCGTGATGATGAATAGCATCCGGCCCGGTATATTGGTCGCCTGATGTTTTCAAAATTGATTTCACCTCTGCCACTGCAATTACCGGTGCAACCTTTGCGAAAATGAGGAACAGTGTCATAAAGAATCCGATTGTTCCCAAATAAATAAATATTTCCACTATGGTTGGGTAATACATTGTCCAGCTTGAAGGTATAAAGTCGCGGTGTGTTGAAGTAACGATGATAACGAAACGTTCGAACCACATACCCACGTTGATGAAAATCGACATAAAGAATGTGAACACAATATTGCGACGTAATTTTTTAATCCAGAATAACTGCGGAGAAACCACGTTACAAGTCATCATACCCCAATAACTCCACCAGTAAGGACCGGTACTTCTGTTGAGGAAAGCATACTGCTCATATTGATTACCTGAGTACCACGCAGTAAATAACTCGGTGATATAAGCCACACCAACGATAGAACCGGTTAGGATAATAACCTTGTTCATCGATTCGATATGTGCGAGTGTAATATATTCTTGTAAATTAAATACTTTTCGAACCACCAACATCAAGGTTAACACCATTGCGAAACCGGAGAAGATAGCACCGGCAACGAAATATGGAGGGAAGATGGTAGTGTGCCATCCCGGAATTACTGAGGTAGCGAAGTCGAAGGATACGATGGTGTGAACCGATAATACGAGTGGTGTAGATAAACCTGCTAACACCAATGATATTGATTCAAATCGCTGCCAGTTTTTAGCTGTTCCTTTCCAACCGAAGCTGAAAATATTATACATTCTTTTTTTGAATGCTGAAGTTGTTCTATCGCGAACTAAAGCCAAATCCGGAATTAAACCTGTATACCAGAATACTAATGATACCGTAAAGTAAGTCGAAATCGCAAATACGTCCCATAAAAGTGGAGAGTTAAAGTTAACCCAAACAGGACCACGTGTATTTGGATAAGGGAAAATGAAGAATGCCAGCCATACGCGACCCATGTGAATAATCGGGAATAAACCCGCACAAATAACCGCGAAGATGGTCATCGCCTCAGCAGAGCGGTTTACACCGGTTCTCCACTTCTGACGGAAAAGTAAAAGGATGGCAGAAATCAGGGTTCCTGCGTGACCAATACCAATCCACCAAACGAAGTTGGTAATATCCCAGGCCCAACCGACAGTTTTGTTCAAACCCCACATACCTATACCGTAGGTAATTGTGATGCCGATCATTGTAAAACCGGTGAGCGCCAGTAATCCTGACAATGTTACAGCAATCATCCATGCCTTGCTAGGTGCGGCTTCTACTGGTGCACAAATATCATCTGATATTTGTTTGTAGGTTTTATGACCCTGTATTAATGGTTCCCTTAAAGGTGATACGAACATAATTATTTAATTATTTATAATTATATAAATCCATGATATCCAATGCTTCCTCATTCTTATGATCAGCCTTGTCTTTATTTCTAACTTTAGTTTTATAGAACACAGAAGGCACCCAGTGGAATTCTTCTAAAATTCCAAATGTACGTTCATCTTTTGCTTCACTAACTACGGCGCTAGTATCGTCGTAGCTGTTACCAAATGTAATGGCATCAGCAGGACAAGCACTTTGACATGCTACTCTGAATTCACCGTCTTTCAATTCACGGTTTTCTTTTTTCGCGCCAAGTTTTGCTTCCTGAATACGCTGAACACAGAATGAACATTTTTCGATAACGCCTCTTGAACGAACGGTTACATCCGGATTTAACACCATACGGGTTAAGTCCTCTAATAAACCTCTGTTTTCAGTTTCTTTAGCATCGTTCATAGTTCCAAAAGTATCAGCTCCACCGTAATCGAACCAATTGAAACGACGCACTTTATAAGGACAGTTATTTGCGCAATAACGAGTACCGATACAACGGTTATAAGCCATTTGGTTAAAGCCTTCAGAGCTATGATTGGTAGCACCTACCGGACAAACGTTTTCGCAAGGTGCGTTTTCGCAATGCTGACAAAGCATAGGTTGGTAAACAACTTCCGGATTTTCTTCCGTTCCTGCATAGTAGCGGTCGATACGCATCCAATGCATTTCACGTGAACGGATAACTTCATTTTTACCAACTATAGGAATATTATTTTCTGCGTTACAAGAAATAACACAAGCTCCGCAACCAACACATGAGTTTAAGTCGATTGCCATACTCCAGTTAAAGCCATTCTTTTTACCAAAATAATCAGGATAAAAAGTAATGTCTTTCCAGGCAAGCGCTTCAGCACGGTCTTCGTTACCCGCGTTAGGGCTTTTCTTATATTCTGCTAAAGTTGTTTCTTTTACAATACGGCGTTGACCTAATCCGTCATTTAAACTGAAATGCGTTTGAGTTTGAGCCAGTTTAACATTTTCACCTGTATTAGTAATAGTTACATTGGCAGCCATGTAATTTACACAAGCTCCTGATGCATCTAAAAGATGATATACATTAACACCAACACCGGCACCACCTTTACCTACCATTGTGCGGCCATAACCTACGGCAACAGAAACGGTATTGTTGGCCTGACCAGGCTGAATGGCAACAGGTAATTTAACTTCTTTACCGTTAACGCTAACTGTTACAACATCACCGTGTTCAATTTTATTTTCACGTGCGTAAGCAGGAGAAACGTTTAAGTAATTATCCCAAGTAATTTTAGATACAGGATCCGGTAATTCGTGTAACCAAGGGTTATCAGCATAACGACCATCACCAATAGCTATAGATTCATAAAACTGGATTTCAACACCACTTGCTTTTTTAGCCATGCCCAAAATATTTGCAGCAGCGCTTGAAACATCGGTTGTTGCCGGAGCCATTTCCGTAGCAGCAGTTAAAGTAGCAACAACAGCTTCGATAACATTACCGTTTTCAGGTTGATATAAACCAATTTGTAATGCATTATTAAAAGCACCCATCGCATCTGCTTTACCTGCTAAAGGACCGGTAACCCAGTTTTGCACCATGAAATCATGGTAGGTCATAGCATTTCCGCTCCAGGTTAATAGAGAATCCTGCATTTGACGGGTGTCGAATAAATTTTTGATTGTTGGTTGGGACAATGAATATAAACCTCGTTTAGGTTCAGCATCGTTCCAAGCCTCAAGGAAATGATGATCAGGGCAAATGTAGGTGCAATTTGCAGCAGTTTCATTCATGCTACCTGCAAATGAAACAGACATTTCAGCTTTGGTCATTGCTTCAGCTAACTGGTCGCCCATTGGATGATCAAAAACAGGGTTACAGTCATTTACCATTAAGATATTTACCTGACCGCCCTTTAATTCGCCGATTAAAGTTTTGATACTTGCATCAGAACCCTGGCGTAACATATTTGCACTATCCCAAGTAATGGTATTGCCATAATTATTTAATGCGTCGTTGATTGCATTTACAACCAATTGTACATTTTCGTCGTTGCAGCCACTCACTACTAAAGATTCGCCACGGTGTTTTTTCAACCATTCAGCAGCTTCTTTTAATCTAGCCTGTTTTGCTTCATCTTTCAATTTAGCGCCACCAGCAGTTGAGGAACCGGTGATAGCATCTAATAAATTAAGTGCTACAACACCTAATTCAGAAGGAGCAACAGCCACGCGATAATCGGCGTTAGAACCGGTTAACGACATTCTGCTTTCAAAATGATAGTGACGGCTCATTTCAGGTTTCTCTTTAGTAACCTTTCTTGTTGCCACATATCCTTTTGTAAATTCTATTGGAGAAATCCAGGTTCCTAAGAAATCGGCATCGATACTCACAATTACTTTTGCTTTTTCGAAGTGATAATCAGGAATTTCAGATTTTCCTTTTGAAGCCATATTAGCCATTAGCATGCCGCTATAGGATAAGGCATCGTAAGTATAAACTTTAGTATTAGGATATTTCTCAGCGAATGCTGCGAATACTTTTTTAGTAGAAGGGCTAATTACAGTTGAAGAAACAATTCTGATATTAGCATTTGGGTTTGCCGCAAGTTTACCGGCAATGGCTTTGTCGATATCTGCCCACGATGCATTGTCATGACCGCGTTTACCTTTTACCATTGGATTGCGCAAACGTGCAGTATCGTATAAACTTAAAACACTGGCCTGAACGCGTGCAGAAGTTCCACCTTTAGTCACTTTTGAATCGCGGTTACCTTCAATTTTAATCGGGCGACCCTCGCGTGTTTTAACAATTATACTACAGTAGTCGCCACCATTATAAAATGTAGATGCATACCAGGTAGCAATACCGGGAATTACATCTTCAGGTTTAAAAATGTAAGGCGCAACCTTTTTTACAGGAATTTCGCAACCGGCAGCAACAGTAGCTGCAGTTAGGCTAAATCCCATCATTTTAAGGAAATCACGTCGGTTTGAATGCAAGCCATCGTTGCTGCTGTCAAAAAACTCAACAGGAATTTCCTCGCCAAACTCGGGTTGTGTGAGTTGAGCTGATTCCGGTGCCTGATTTAATTCTTCAAGGCCTTTCCAGTATTTTTTCTCTGCCATTTGGTTATGGTTAGAAGTTTAAGTGATGCTTTGTTAAAAAATTAATAGTGACATTTTTGACATTCTGTTGCACCGATGTCTTCAGCTTTTACTGATTCCATCTCACCATTTTTAATTTTTTCATGCAACACTTCGTATGGTTTATAAAACTCGTTAGTAGTAAAGTTGACATTTGTATTGCGGTGACAATTCACGCACCATCCCATTGAAAGGTTTTCCATTTGTTGAACTACGTCCATTTCCTGGATTTGACCATGACAAGTTTGGCATTCCAATCCGGCAACTTTTACGTGTTGTGAGTGATTGAAATAAACGTGGTCAGGTAAATTGTGAATTTTAGTCCATTCGATTGGTTTAGGTTCACTTTCATATTTCATAGATTCAGTATTGAATCCGATATAGCTATAAATTTTAGCAATTTCCTTATCATAAACTGCCTTAGGATAGTTAGGGTCGGTCCCTGTAACACCCTGAATGTTATAGTGACAGTTCATACACACGCTTAATGAAGGGATAACCGCAGCTTTACCGCGTTCAGCGCCTACGTGACAGTATTTACAATCAATTTTATTGATACCTGCGTGTACTTTATGTGAAAATGCAATTGGTTGTTCTGGAGCGTAACCTTGCTGACGACCAAGTGAAGTAGCACTGTTCCACATGGCAACACTTAATAATGATAAAAACAATAAAGCTAAAAAGCCAACAAGCGGGCGGTATTTACGTTGCTTGTAAAAAGGTGTTGTATCAGGTGTAGGGTCATCAAATTTTTGACGAACTAATCCGTCAAGGTATTTAACAGCGCGTCCAAGTATTACCGCTATAAATAATAATGCAACAATTAAAATCCAGTATAATGTAGAATTATCCTTTTTTGTTTCGGTTACAACACCGCCTGGGCCGGGTGCCGCAGCTAATTCCTGTTTGCGTTTTGCTTCTGCATCAATATAAACGAGCATATCAGCAATGTCAGCATCCGACAATTCAGGGAATGCCGGCATGATGCTGTTATATTCTTTATATAAGTCGTTAGCATATTTATCGCCGGTGCCTAAAAAACTTTGTGAGTTTTTTATCCAAGCGTATAAATTAGTGCTATCAGCCCAACGTGTACGCACATTTTGCAATGCGGGTCCGGTCAATTTTTTGTCCACTAAGTGACATCTTTGACATTTGGATTGAAAAAGTACTTTCCCTTCAGCTTCACCCGCAAATACGTTATTTGCTGTAAATGACAATGCGAGTAGTAAAATAATGCTCAGGAAACGTGTGATGGTCGTCGACTTCTTATGCTGCACAATCCTTGATTTTATTGGTTAAGGTATTTCGGGTTTTATAAACCCGTGCAAAACTAAACACCAAACATGAAAAGTTTAACAAATCTTTTAAAAAAATTTTCAATAGATGCAACCATACTCAAACTCAATTGGGAGTAATGTTTCATCGCATAATAATTCGCTGTTTAGACGCATTCTAAATTAAAAATCATATTTATTCACATGGTTATCACACTTTTATATCCGTTTCGATGCATTAACTGGCATAGTTTTGTATTTATAAAAGATTAAACAGGAGGAAATTATGAAAAAATTGGTTTACGCTTCAATGTTATTATTAGTGATTAGTTCCGGATGTAAGGTAGCCGAAAAAGAATTTAGGGAAGGCAATTATGATGAAGCCATAAACATCTGTATAAAAAAACTAATCGACAACCCTGATAAGGTTGAGTATATTTTGTTATTAGAGGAAGCGTTTGTGAGAGCAAATGGTGAGGATCTCGACTATATAAAAGCCTTAAACACAGACGGTAGTCCAGACCGCTGGGAGGAAATTTATAACGTTTACGAGAAAATATATGGCCGTCAGCTCAAAATAAAAAGATTGCTACCGTTGTACGTAGGAACTGAAGAGCGCGACGCCGAATTCAAATTTGCCGATGCTTTAGACGGGATGAATACAGCTAAAAAGAACGCAGCTGCCTATTGGTATGCTGATGCCAGTCTCAAATTGAAAAGTAACGACGTTTACAAAGCACGTGAAGCTTATTATGAACTTCAAAAAATTGAACGTTTTTACAATGATTACAAAGACGCTGACGATTTAATGAAAAAAGCCAAAGAAATTGGCACTAACGATGTTGTATTTAAAGTAGAAAACATGGCGAATGCCAGCTTAAACTACGATGTTACAAAGGCTATCAACCAAATTAACATACCAAAATCAAGTGGCAGCTGGTATATTGTACATAGCAGTGTATTTGAAAAAGGTGTTGAGATGACCATTCAGTTAAATATTCGCAAGATTGAAGCTTACCCTGAAAAAGTGAGTACCAACCAGTATGAGGAGTCAAAACAAATTATTGACGGATACGAATACGTTTACGACAATCAGGGCAATATTGTAAAAGACAGTTTAGGTAATCCAATCAAAGAACCGGATTATAAAACCGTTACTGCTTATGTATCTGAAACCTGGCAGGAAAAAGTAGCAACTGTAAGTGGAGAGGTTGTTTATTTGAACAAAAACGGTGAAGTGATACGTTCGTTTCCTGTTCGTGCAGATGCTGTTTTCAAAAACTATTATGCTGCAGCTACCGGTTATGCCGAAGCGCTTACTCCGCAGTCGAAGGAAAAATTAGGTGGTAAACCACTACCCTTTCCATACGATGACCAGATGTTGATAGATGCAGTGAATCTGTTAGAAAATGAGGTGAGGTCTATAACCAATGCCAACAACGACGAATATTTGAACTTATAAGATAAAACCGGTTAACAGCCGGTTTTTTTTGTCACAGAATTGTATCATTATCCCATTTTAATAAATCTTAACCGAAGCAGTTTTGCCAAAATCTTACCTTTGACCTATGAATATCAAGCGCTTTGCACAATTTAGTTGCCTTATATTTTTTATCGTATTGTCCGGCAACAATTTATTTGCACAATCCTATACTATTAGTGGTTATGTAACAGAAAAAGGTTCTGGTGAAAAGTTATTAAGCGCAACCGTTTTTAACAGCAAAAATTTTAGTGGGACTTCAACCAACGATTACGGTTTTTACAGTTTAACCTTACCGGGAGATTCAGTAATAATTAATTACTCCTATATTGGTTACATTACACAACAAAAAAAGTTTGTATTAAAAAAAGATACCGTGCTTAATATCGCATTAGAGCAATCCAATGAATTAAAAGAAGTGGTTATTGAAGGTACAAAAAGTGATGAGCAATTTCAGGAAAAGACACAAATGAGCACCATTGAAATTCCCATTGAACAAATTAAAGCATTGCCTGCATTTTTAGGAGAAGTAGATGTTTTAAAAGCGTTACAATTATTACCGGGTGTGAATGGTGGATCAGAAGGTTCAAGTGGTTTATTTGTCCGCGGCGGTTCACCTGATCAGAATTTAATTTTATTAGATGGTGTGCCGGTTTACAATGCATCGCATTTATTTGGATTTTTCAGTGTGTTTAATTCTGATGCAATTAATAAAGTGACATTGGTTAAAGGAGGATTTCCTGCGCGATATGGAGGAAGGTTATCGAGTGTTGTTGATATTAGAATGAAAGAAGGTAATATGAATAGTTATCACGGAGAAGGTTCTATTGGCGTTATTGCATCAAGGTTAACTATAGAAGGACCAATTATTAAGGATAAAACATCTTTCATTGTGTCAGGTAGAAGGACCTATCTGGACTTAATTACCAGGCCCATTATGAAATCGCAGCAGGATGAAGAAGGTGTATCGGGCTATTATTTTTATGATTTAAATGCAAAAATTAATCATAAATTTTCAGATAAAGACCGTTTGTATGTAAGCGGTTATTTTGGTCGCGATAAAGCTTATTTTAATTACGATTATCAATATGATGAAACCACTCAACGTGTTGAAGATAATGGAATTTATTGGGGGAATGCAACTGCTGTAGCAAGATGGAATCACATGTTCAGCAATAAAATTTTCAGCAATTTAACAACAACATTTACAGATTATAAATTTGACATATATAGTACCGTAACAGAAATAAAAACTGACGACCCGGATACCTATTTTGGGTTTGATTATTTTTCGGGCATTTACGATTGGAGTTTAAAGTACGATATAGATTATGTGCCAAATCCAAAACATTATATTAAATTCGGAGCAGGTGTTACCTATCATACGTTTGAACCGGGAGCAACACAATTTGAATCGGAAAACATTCAGGAATTTGAAGATGCTTTTTCGTTTGGTTCAGAAAAAGTATATGCCAGTGAGTTTGATGTTTATATCGAAGATGATTGGGAAGTAACCAATAAATTAAAAATTAACGGCGGATTACATGCCAGTGGTTTTTTAGTAAATGGCCTATTTTATAAATCGTTACAACCACGAATAAGTTCAAGGTATTTAGTAAATCCAAATCTTTCAATTAAGGCTTCATTTAGTACCATGACGCAGTATATTCACCTGCTAACCAATTCCGGAATAGGATTGCCAACAGACTTATGGGTACCTGCTACCGATAGCGTTCCGCCTCAGTCAGCAATTCAACCAGCTTTGGGTGTTGCTTACACATTAAACAATCAATATGAATTCAGTATTGAAGGGTATTACAAAAAAATGAATGACATTATTGAATATAAAGATGGTGCTAATTATTTTTTCGATGGGCTTGAAAACTGGGAAGATAAAGTAGAAAGTGGTGAAGCCTGGGCCTATGGTGCAGAGTTTTTTATTCAAAAACGTACAGGTAAATTAAGTGGCTGGATTGGATATACGTTATCATGGAGCAACCGGCAATTCGCTACAATTAATCTAGGCGAAAAATTCCCGTATAAATATGACCGCAGACACGATTTTGAAATTGCAGGAATTTATAAAATCAATGACCATATTGAACTGTCCGCTACCTGGATTTATACATCGGGACAACCGGTGAGTTTGCCAATTGCAAAATACGAAGGTGCCGGTGGTCAAACATTATATGCTTACGAAGGAAGAAATGGTTACAGGATGAATGCCTATCACCGATTAGATGCCAATGTTGCATTGTCGAAAGAAAAAAAGTATTGGACAAGAACCTGGAATTTTGGTGTATATAATGCCTATAGCCGACTAAATCCATTTTTCATTTATCAGGCATATGATTACAAAACAAATACTAACAACTATCGACAAGTTAGTTTATTTCCAATCATTCCGAGTGTATCTTACGAATTTACTTTTTAATTATAGATTGCATTAAATATAGCGCATGAAAAATAATATCATAACAATAGTTGCCATTTCAGGTTTGGTGTTTTTAGCCGCTTGTGAAAAAACGGTTTACTTTGATGTAGAAACAAAAGAAAATCGTTTAGTAGTGAATTCATTTTTACAACCTGATAGCACTAATCGCGCAGTAGTTTCGTTGAGTGTTGACCCATTGGCAATTGGATTTGAAAGTGAGCGAGTGAGTGATGCCACCATCGCCATAAGTAAAAACGGTTCATTTATCGGCAATTTTACGCATGAATTTAATGGCGATTATTATATTGAAAACGATTTATTGCATGCTGAGCCAAATGATGAATTTGAATTAACGGTAAGTGCTCCGGGAAAAGAAACCGTAACTGCAAGCACTACAATACCATCGCTAATCCCTATAACTTCAGCAGCTATCATAGATACCTTTTTAATTGAAATTTCTTATAGCAGTATTGACCCCTATGGCAATGTAATTTATATTGATACATTAGTTCCCTATTTCAAAATGGCAATTACTTTTACCGATCCGGGAACTGAGGATTATTACTCTCTAGCGGTAATGTATAAGGATATCTTCAACGAATCATTTGCCTGTGTAAGTACTAATGATCCAATATTTACAGTTAGTGGTGAATATAATTTTGGTGCAGAAAATCAGGCGGGTGCTGCTACATTTTGTGATGAAGTAATGTTTACTGATGTTACCTTTAACGGAACAACCAAAACTGTTGAATTAAGTATTTATGCCATTAACACTATAGGCATAGCCGATCCTCGATTTGAATTTTCGTTAAAACACGTGAGTAAAGAATATTTCCAATATTATACGACAACAGAAAAGCAATTAGAAAATGAAGGTAACCCATTTGGAGAACCTGTAATTATTTATTCGAATATTGAAAACGGTTTTGGCATATTTGCCGGTAGCACATTGTCTAAAGCAATAATAGAGTTATAAGTGCATGTTGAACCCCAACAAACAAAGCGGCTTGCTGTTTGATGGAATGGCAATACTTACCGGGCTTATCATGTTTACCCGGGTAAAGGAATACTTTTACAACAATTATACAGCTATTGGTCCATTACCTTGGGAAATTACTTGTTTCATAACAATAGGTGTAATTTGTTATACGCTTGGCTTGTGGTTTTATAAAAATCACTTCCTCAAAAACATTAGTGAAACCAAGGAAAAAAAACACGGAGTTGTACACCAAATCAGTTTATTAGTATTGACGCTTATGCATTTTGCAATATTCTGTGTATTGGCAGTTGTAATAGCAGATAGTTGGCAGGTGGTATTTCCGAGTAATTTCTTACGGTTTGTTTTTTATGGCTTAATTGGAGGCTTGCCAAATTTGATATTAATATGGACTTTTTATCGATATCAAACCAACCAATCAAACTATGAAATAAACAATATCAATATTACCATTGGCAATATTCTATTAAGTATCAGTGCGATTTTTATACAAGTATTATTTTGGAATGTAATGACAATTCCAATGTTACAAAATTTACAAGTCGAATCGTTTTATGGACGAGTGATATTTGCAGGATTATTTTTCTTTTTATTTCTTTTAATTTATCTCCCTCCCAGGTTATTTTATTTTATAGTAGATTATCCATACACCCGCACATGGATGCAAATAACACTTGCGTATTTGCCAACAGGTTTATATATCATTACCAAGTGAAATATTATCGGAACAACCTTGCTAAAATTGATACCTTATTTAATTAAAAATACTATTTTTATTAAAAAATCGTTATCCTTTCATCTTAAAATAAACAACTATGAAAAAAAATTATGTATTAGCAACATGTTTGTTTTTAATTGCTCCTTTGCTGCATGGACAAGTTGCTGCAGACGAAATTAAAAAAACACCTTATATAGAAGTTACCGGCAGTGCCGAAATGGAAATTGTTCCCGATGAAATTTATATTCAGGTCACATTGCAGGAGCGGTATAATGGGAAAGAAAAAATTACCATGGAGAAACAGGATGCACTATTTATAACCGGAATGCAATCGCTCAATATCGATTCGAAGGATATTAGTTTAGCTGATGCGCAATCTGACTTCTCTTCTTATAAATGGAAAAAGGAGGATGCACTTGCTCGTAAAAGTTATGTTGTTTTAGTGCATGATGCCGCATTGGTATCGAAAGTTTATGCTAAATTGGTAGAAATAGATGCTGAAGATGCGTATATCCTAAAAACAAGTCATAGTAAAATAGAAGAATACCGCAAGCAGATAAAAATAAATGCGATGATTGCAACCAAAGACAAAGCAGGTTATTTGTTGAGTAGTATAGGTGAAGAAGTTGGCAGCCCAATTTTAATTCAGGAGCGTGAAACTTATGATTCACCATACACAATAAGTCAGCGAAGTTTAGCTTCCAATGTCGCCTTTGAAGCGTATAACTTAAATGCAAGTGATATAGGTTTTAAAAAAATCAAACTGCGCTATGAAATTTTCGCGCAGTTTGAGATAAAATAAAAACAATGCCGGTAATTCAGTTTACCGGCATTATTTTGTTATTGTTTAATAAATTTTTGTGACGCAATTAACTCACCTTTTTTATTAGTTGCTAAAGCAGTGTATATTCCTGCAGGGAATTCATTTACATTAAAAGGCGTATTACTTGTTGTGTTGATAACGGCAATTTGTTGACCATTGCTATTAAAAAATGTGATCGTAAAATTGTCATTATAATTTTCCATTTCCATTACAATTGTTGAAGTTGCCGGATTAGGTGTAATAATGGCATTAGTCAGATTGTTCCAATTTTGGATGGCAACCTCAGGTAAGGTATATGGTGTTTCCATTTTGACAATAAAAATGTCTATTTCCTCTGATACAGATGCAATTGGGTCGATACCATCAAAATTCAAATTCCCAAAAAAGTATCCGGACAAAAGCAAGTTATTATTCTCATCAATAGCAAGGCTTTGATAAGCTTCTATATTATCGCCATCCGTTTGAGATACTACATTAACTGTTCCACCTTCAGAAATTTCCGCTAAATAACCATCTGCTTCAACCTCAGCATATAATTGTAATCCCTGGAATTCTGCTGCGCCATAAAAATACCCGCATACATAAAAATTATTGTTATGACCTTTTATCATTTTATTCATGGGATCTGAATCCGTTCCACCGCCATGCAAAATCCAGGTAACATTTCCGGTGTTGGCTGCCAGTTTCATCATAACCATATCGGCTTCACCATATGAATTTATTGAACCTCCGATATAATTTAACGTCTCACCCATTGTTGTGGCGTAATATATATTGCCTGCTTCGTCAGTTTCTAAATCAGCAAATAAATACCCATCACCTGAAGCACTACCCATATTTTGATTCCATTCAATAAAACCGTTTGCATCTGTTTTTACCACAAAAATGTCGCTGCTACCATAACTATCGAAAAAATAACTATCCTCTTCGAACATACCTTCATGAGAGCCGGAAATAATTATGTTGCCATCAACATCCACTGTAATTTCATTTGCAAAATCATAATCAGCACCACCGATAGACTTCATCCAAAGTGGATTTAAATCAGCTTCCATTTTACCATAAATGGCATCTGAATCACCACTGTGGTCAACTTCGGTTACACCAAAATCAAAAAAACCTTCAGCAGCGCCGGCAATAAAAATATTTGCCTCCTCATCTTGTGATAAGGCATAAAAATAAACGGATTGTGTTTCATCAGATGCATAAGCAGCAGTGCACTCACCGTCGGCATTATATTTAGCGACAAAGCCGCGGTAATTATTATCACTTTCGTTGCCAAAAATAAAATCGCCTAACCAGGCTTTTCCAATAAAAATACCACAGATAAGAATACCACCCTCGGCAAGTGGTTCCATATCGAGCACTACGAGGTATTCAGTCGCGTATACTAACTCGAGAAACTTGGGAGTGCCATTTTTATCATGTTTAGTAATCCAACCCGCTGCATTTGGGGTTCCGTTGGTAAGTTCAAACCCATCCAGACTAATTGTACTGTAAAACAGACCTCCGGCATAAACATTTCCTTCGTTGTCTACAGTGGAGGCATACAATTCTGCTTCTGCAAAACTTGTCGCCCAAATAGCTTGCTGGGCTTCGATTTGGCTTATCTGAATCACCAAAATCGCGATACATAATACAGTTAATTTTTTCATTGTTTTTAGTTTTATAACAGCAAAAGTAGACCTGCCATAAAAGGTAAATGGATGAAAAAAGGGGGTAAAATTAGATTTCGAACGCTTTAAAAATAATGTATCTAATTGATTGTCAATTAGTTAGAGTTAAAATATCGTATTATTTATTGGTGCATTATCATTTAAAGATGGATTTTAAACCCATATTGATTGCCTTCACTTTGTATCTGTAAAATATAAATACTGGTTTGAGGCGGGATTGTAATTGTTGAATTGCCTATTTGTTGGTTCGAAGTAAACACTATTTTGCCTGATAAATCAAATAGTTGTGTGGTATATGGTAATTGATTTGGTGTTATAATCTGAATTGTATTATTACCAAAGTTCACGATAGAGAAAGGTGAAGAACCGGATTCAATTTCAGCAACACTATTAAATGTTGCTCCTGTACGTATTGGTTTATTTAATGTAGTTTCATAGGCGAAATCATGTATAATCATCGACAAGGGTTCTTCGATAATAGTTACTCTGATCCATCCATAGTGTGCTTCACCTAATACACCCATTCTGATTCCTATATATGCTTCACCAACAGCACTCCAGTGTCCTACATTTTTTATCAAATTGTGTGACTCATCAAATACATGTGATACCATTAGTGGCCAACCTTCTGATTGAAAACTGAGCAATGGTCCAACAGAATAATCGACAGGAATTGCATAAGGGCGAAACGTTTGATAGGAACTATACATAGCACTTCCAACAGTAAAATAACTTCCGGCAAAAAATTTATTTTCACCTAGATTATCGAAAAACAATGCCGTAAAACTTCTATAAACACTTTCCCAATAGGAATAATATACGCCATTAATTCTTAGCAATTGAAAATCATTTACACCGCCATTATCAATATCTATTTCATAATAATAATCTTCATTATTTAAAGTAATATCCGGCTCAATATCGGTATACACAATTTCCGCATTTAAATTATGTGTAAACAGAAATGCAGTTGCAAATGCAGCATAATTATTTAATTTGGATTGTAATTGTGTGTTATTTATCATAAAATAATAAATTGATGTGATTGCGTTTTTCCATTCGCCGAAACAACAAATATATACATCCCTTTTAAATCGTTAGCATAACTTAAATTGGTTTGATTGGTATCATCAAATTGGTAAATTAATTGCCCCAATGCGTTATAAATAGCAGCGCTTTCGTATGCAAATGGGATAAAAACATGTATCTCATCTGTGGCTGGATTTGGATAAATAGTAAAATCAAATTCATCACTAAATATTTGTTCCGGCAATAATGCAGTTTCGCTCCATAAAGTGCAACCATTTGCCTGTTTTACACTAACCATATAAGTACCATTTTGTAATGGCGTGTAATATTGACTATTAGCCCCCTTGATTGGCAAACCATTTAAGTACCATTGCCAATATACACCTTCAACTGCAGATAAAACAAGTCCTTCAATGGCTATCGGAAACAATTGAGTAGTGCAGGTATTCGATCGTGCAACAAAATAATCAGCTTGATTAGAAAGTTGAATATTAATTAATGTATCCGTATTAAAAATTAAAGTGTCTTCAGAAAAAGAACCAATAAGAAACATATTACCGAATATGTCCCACTCAACTTTTGGAATATCATTGTCTCCATCCAACGGTATTACAAATTGGGAAATCGGCAATTGAGCTGTATCATAAACTAAAACAGCTAAATCAGCACCGCTGTTTGTTTCATTAAAAATAGTATCCACGCCGGTCCACAAAGAATTATAAACCTGTGCGGAAACATAAAATAAATTATCAGGCGATACATTGATGGTTGCATATCCAGGAAAAAAACTACTCGATTCAGTGGCTGAAATTAATTCACCGTTTAAGTTGAATTTAGCCATGAATGTGGTGTTAATTTCCTCACCGTGAACAATGGTATCACTATCAAAAATTGCCAATTCATCGTTCAGCCAGCCAACTAACATAATTCCATTTGGAATTGTTACAGCATCCTTTACATAAACTGATTGCGGGCTTAATAATCGGGCCCAGCTGAAGTTTCCATATACATCGCATTTCCCTAAAAAATTTGATGCATGATAACTTGAATCAATTAACAAGAAGGTATCCACCTTAAAAGTTGCACCTGAAAATTCGCCATAAAATATCAAATCCCCATTTGTAGTTTCAACGCCTAGTAAATCATCACAATCACCTCGAAATACTTCTGCCCAATCGACAATATTGGCTGATGTATAATGGGCAACAAACATCCTATTTCCATTTACATTTGCATCCAATTGAATTTCTCCCAAATCTACTCCTTCGTTGTAATAATATTGATGTGCGGTTACATACCAACCACCAAATAAATCGCTCACTAAAGAAGTTGGAATCGCGCCTTTTTCAAATACATGGCTATACATGACTTCACCTGTAGGTGATAATTTTATTATAAATGAGAAATATCCTTCCTCTATACTTTCCAGATATAAGTCATCCAAAATTATATTTTCACTATAACTTGTACCTGTCAGAATAATATTTCCAACTGCATCGAATATTACATCATTTATTTTTACATATGTACTATATTCACTTTCCGCGTACAATTGTTTTGCCCAAATTGTTTTTCCTGAACTGTCAATAATTGCCAAATAACTGCCAGTCGAGGAAACATTGGAATTGCTTATGACTAATGTATCGCCTATTTGAAGCGCGGGGCTATAAAATGGACCGGCAAGGAGCATATTGCCCTTGTTATCTACATCAGTAAATTGTATGGCATCGTTACTTGTACCATGAATGTATGTTGCCCAAGACCAATCGGGTGCTTGTGCTGAAAGGTTTAAATGAAATAATAACAAATAAAAAAAAATGGACCAGGCACTAATTTTAGCCTTAAGAAAATTTTGGTAGCAATGATATAACGAATGTGGGGACATTGGTTTCATAGCGGGAATTTATTTATTCAAATATACGAAAAAACCCCGGTAATTACCGGGGTTAAAAAAATATTGTCAAAACTAGTTAAGCCAACTCAACACCTTCAACCAAAACACTCACATTATTATTGAGTATTTCAACGAAGCCGCCTTTGATGTTGTAAACCACATTTTCTTTGCCTGTGTTTACGCGCATTTTGCCTGTAGTAAGTGCTGCAATCATAGGTGCGTGATTGTTTAATACTTCAAAAGAGCCGGTAACACCAGGCATTTGAACGCCAACAGCTTCTCCGCTGTAGATTTTCTTATCCGGTGAAAGTATTTCGAGTTGCATTGATATTATTCTTAATTCTGGTTAATTGTATTATTTAGCTTCAGCAATCAAACGTTTACCTTTTTCGATTGCATCATCGATAGTACCAACAAGGTTGAATGCTGCTTCAGGATATTCATCCACTTCACCATCCATAATCATATTGAAACCACGAATAGTTTCTTCGATAGGTACTAACACACCTTTTAAACCTGTAAACTGTTCTGCAACGTGGAATGGTTGAGAAAGGAAACGTTGAACACGACGAGCGCGGCTTACAACAAGTTTATCATCTTCACTTAACTCTTCCATACCGAGGATGGCGATGATATCTTGTAATTCTTTATAACGTTGTAAAATACTTTTCACACGCTGAGCACAATTATAGTGTTCTTCACCAACGATATCAGCTGAAAGGATACGTGATGTTGAATCCAGAGGGTCAACCGCAGGGTAAATACCTAACTCAGAAATTTTACGGTTTAATACCGTTGTTGCATCTAAGTGAGAGAAGGTAGTTGCCGGAGCAGGGTCAGTTAAGTCATCCGCAGGAACGTAAACGGCCTGCACTGAAGTAATTGAACCACGTTTAGTTGAGGTAATACGTTCTTGCATCACACCCATTTCGGTAGCAAGTGTTGGTTGGTAACCTACCGCTGAAGGCATACGACCTAAAAGCGCTGATACCTCAGAACCTGCCTGAGTGAAACGGAAGATATTATCGATAAAGAACAGGATATCACGACCTTTAGCTTCATTAGGGTCGCCATCGCGGAAGTATTCAGCAACGGTTAAACCTGATAAGGCAACACGGGCGCGCGCTCCAGGAGGTTCGTTCATTTGACCGAACACTAAAGTAGCCTGACTTTGATTTAATTGGCTGTAGTCAACTTTACTTAAGTCCCATCCACCGGCTTCCATAGAATGTTTAAATTCTTCACCGTAACGGATAACGTTAGACTCAATCATCTCACGCAACAAATCGTTTCCTTCGCGGGTTCTTTCACCTACGCCGGCAAATACCGACATACCTGCATAACCTTTGGCGATATTGTTGATGAGCTCCATAATTAATACTGTTTTACCCACACCGGCACCACCAAAGAGACCGATTTTACCACCTTTTGCGTAAGGTTCAATCAAGTCGATTACTTTGATACCGGTAAACAACACCTCTGATTCTGTAGATAAATCTTCATACAGCGGCGGTTTGCGGTGGATAGGATAAGGTTTTTCAGAATTTACGGCTTTCATACCGTCAATTGCTTTACCTACTACATTGAAAAGGCGCCCACGGATTTCGTTACCTGTAGGCATCGAAATATTGGCACCTAAGTCAATTACTTCAGTTCCGCGAACTAAACCATCGGTAGAGTCCATTGCGATTGCACGCACGCTGTCTTCTCCAAGGTGCTGTTGCACTTCAAGAATTAACGAATCGCCTGTTTCGCGTTTAACCTCAAGGGCGTTGAGGATTTCCGGAAGATTACCTTCTTCGAAAGAAACATCGACAACTGCGCCGATGATTTGTTTGATTTTACCTTTTCCTGGCATTATATATATAATTTAAAAGGACGTTTTTCAATTCGGCGGCAAAGATACGGGGGGAAATTTGGAATTCAAAGGTATTATACACAAAGATTTGTAGATACAAGCGAGTAAAAATTGATGGTTAGGCAGCTATCCAACCACAAATCCCTGTTCTTCTTTTAATAAAAAAAGCCTTCAACAGGGCTAAACCTTGTTATAGCGGCTTAATTTAATAATAAATATATGAGATAAAGAGGTATAAAATCAACAAGTTAGGCAGCATAAAACAGATTGATCAACTGGGGAATTAGGCAGATTTACCCTATTTTTTCTCTCGGTTAGGCATTCCATTTCGACATTTTGTTGCAGATATATTAGTTTTACCCCAAATGCATTTAATAGAAGTAAACAACAAAGACACCGCCAAATGGTTTCACGAATTACCATTTCAACTTTATGGCGACAATCCAAATTATATAGCTCCCATTCGTCAGGAAATAGACCGCATATTTGATCCTGAAAAAAACCATCTTTATAAAACCGGTGATGCCGTTCGTTATATCGTTAACGATAAAGAAGGCAACACCATTGGCCGTATAGCGGCTTTTTACAAAAAACAACCGGGTTCCGATATGGTGAAAAGTGCCGGTTGTGGCTTTTTTGAATGTATCGATGACCAGGAAATTGCCAATACCTTATTTGATGCAGCTAAAGACTGGCTGCAAAGCAAGGGTTTTAATGCAATGGACGGCCCAATCAATTTTGGCGAACGTGATAAATGGTGGGGACTGCTGGTAGAAGGCTTTGATGCCCCTGTTTACGGGATGAATTACCATCACCCCTATTATAAATCGTTGTTTGAGCAATATGGTTTTAAAACCTATTTTAACCAATTCACTTTTGTATTAAATCGCAGCAAAAACATGCCACCGATTGTGTACAGGATAAAACAGCGTTTAGAAGCCAGAAACAAGGTAAAATTTCGCACTGCCGATAAACGCAATCTGGCAAAATTTGCAGAAGATTTCAGGAGTATATATAATCAGGCATGGGCCAATCATGAAGATTTTACACCTATGACTTCAGCACAAAGTGAAGCCTTGATGCGGGAAGTAAAACCGATTATGGACCCGGAATTATTCATTTTTGCTTATGTTGACGACCGACCTGCAGGTTTTTTTATCGGCTTACCGGACGCCAATCAGATACTGAGATATGCAGGAGGTAATCTGAATTTAAGAGGTATGTTAAATGTGTTATTACACAAACCTTTTGTGAAACTTGAGCGTATATATGGTGTCATTTTCGGCGTTGTGCCTGAGTTTCAAAATAAGGGTGTAGAAGCCGGAATGGCAGCTTATATGCATGAAATAGTGAACAATAGTGATAAATACACACATATTGAACTCTTATGGATTGGCGATTTCAATAAAAAAATGTTGAATTTTGTGTCGCACATACAGGCAACCCAACACAGAACGTTAATTACCTACAGAAAACTTTTTGATGATACCATTCCGTTTGAACGTTGTCCGATTATTCTATAAAAACATCTTTTTTTTTACGAGGTATTACAAAGTGGCGGTTTTAATAATTGCCATTATGCTTATAGGCACACCGGAAGTTAATGCACAATCGGATAGTGTTAGCGTAGATTCTGTTAAAAAGAAAAGTAAATTTTTCCCGTCTCCTGTTGTTGGATACTCACCTGAAACACGTTTATATTTCGGCGCAGGATTAGTTTGGTATTTACCACCATCAAAAAAATATCCCGACACCTACCCTTCTGTATTAAAAGGCGTTTTTGTTTATACATTAAACAAACAAATTGAAAGTAATGTAAGCGGCGATAGTTACCTGCGCAATAATTTATTCAAACTAAATTATTCTACATCTTACTTTAAATTTCCTGACTCATTTTTTGGCATTGGCAATTACACCAAAGAAGAGGATAAAGAAAAATACGATTATGATTATTTCAATATTTACATAAACGGACAACGAAAAGTAAAAGAAAATATTTATGCCGGTTTAAAAACATTTTTTGAATACACTAAAGTGTATAATGTAGATACTGCCGGTTTTTTCGCAAATGATACTATACCCGGGAAGGAAGGTGGCATTAATACCGGTATAGGACCATGGTTTACATTTGATACAAGAGATAATATTTATTTTCCGTTAAAAGGGATTAATGTTGACGTTTCGGCGGTGGTGCACAACGAAGTAATTGGCAGTGGTTATAATTATGTAGATTATTTATTGGAGGTAAGTCAATTTAATAAAATTGGCAAGGACGATGTTTTAGGATTTAATTTTTACGGGCAGTTTGTTCCGGGAAATCCACCCTTCAACAGAATGGCACAATTAGGAGGTGATAAACATATGCGTGGTAATTTTGAAGGTAGATTCAGAGATAAAAATTATTTGACATTGCAGGCAGAGTATCGCATTACCTTTTGGAAATATTTTGGGATAAATGTATTTGCAGGAATAGGTGAAGTTGCCGATGAGTTTTCCAATTTTTCGGCCAAAGGACTTAAATACTCTTATGGAGCCGGCGGTCGTTTATTCATAGTTCCGGAGGACAAATTGAGTTTACGCGTTGACTATGGTTTTGACGGTTACGGCAATGGCGGTTTATATGTTACCTTTAGAGAAGCATTTTAATTGAATAATTTTCATCATAGGCCGACAACTTAAGGCTAAAATGATAATTTTACGAAAATGAAAATAGAATTTAAGCTGTTTGAGCATCTTGGCAAGTTTCTGATTATGATCAGACGCATGTTTTCAAGACCTGCGCGTTGGGAAATGTATTGGCGTGAGTTGTTTCGCCAAATGAACGACATCGGTGTTGGCTCTGCGTTTATTGTATTGTTAGTTTCTATTTTTATTGGCGCAGTTACTGCAGTGCAAACTGCCTATCAGTTATACGGAACACCGTTTGTTCCTTCTTCGTACATCGGATTAATTGTCCGCAATACCATTATTTTCGAATTAGCCCCTACATTCACCGCTTTAATTCTTGCCGGTAAAGTAGGTTCCAATTTAGCATCTGAATTAGGTTCAATGCGCGTTACCGAACAAATTGACGCATTGGAAATTATGGGTGTAAATACAGAAAGTTATTTAATTGCCACACGCATTATTGCTGCTGTAATTACCATTCCGGTTTTAGTTGCCATAGCAGCTTATTCAGGAATTATGGGTGGATATATTGCTACATCATTGTCGAGTAATTATTCAACTGAAGATTATGTGCGAGGAATCAGAATGTTATTTGACCCGTTTGATGTTCAATTAATGTTTATCAAATCATTTACTTTTTCATTTATTGTTTCATCTATTTCCTGTTATATGGGATATTATGTAAAAGGTGGTTCAGTAGAAATTGGAAAGGCCAGTACGCAGGCGGTAGTATATAGTTGTATTTTTGTTTTATTAGCTGATTATGTTATTGCAAGTTTATTGTTATGATTGAAATATCCAATATCACAAAATCGTTTGGCGAACAGCGTGTATTAACCGATGTTTCAACTGTATTTGAAGCAGGCAAAACTAATTTAGTAATTGGTATCAGCGGCTCGGGCAAAACAGTTTTAATGAAAATAATGACCGGTTTAATGACACCTGATTCAGGTAAAGTTCATTTTAACGGGCGCGACTTTTTTGCACTCAGCCGCAACGATCAAAAAAATCTCCGCCGTGAAATCGGCATGTTATTTCAAGGCTCGGCATTATTCGATTCCATGACTGTGGAAGAAAATGTGATGTTGCCATTAAACATGTTTAGCAATGCCACTAAAAAGGAAAAATTAGACCGCGTAAATTTTTGTCTCGAAAGAGTAAATCTTGCCGGAGCAAATAAAAAATTCCCGGGCGAAATATCAGGTGGTATGAAAAAACGTGTTGGTATTGCTCGTGCAATTGTGCTCAACCCTAAATATTTATTTTGCGATGAACCCAACTCAGGATTAGACCCACGTACATCAATTGTAATCGACGATTTAATTATTGAAATTACACGTGAGTTTAATATGACTACTATCATTAACACACACGACATGAATAGTGTGATGGAAATTGGTGAAAAAATTATATTCCTTTACAAGGGAGTAAAAGATTGGGAAGGTGATAAATCACAAATATTAGATGTAACTGACGAAAATCTGAACTCCTTCATATTTGCATCTGACTTTCTGAAAGATGCACGAGATGCATTGAAGGAAAAAATTGCCAGAAGTAAATAAATCCAGCTTAATATTCTGACATTATCGTTACACCATTTTTTGTAGCTTTAATTAATATTACCCTAAAATTGAGATATGAAAATACATTTACTGCTATTTTTATTCATATTTGGATGTACCCAAATCAATGCCCAATGGACCAATTTTTGTACCGGTAATACAGATGGATTTGTTGTAGATTTTGCACGATACAATAACAGTATTTACTCCACAGGTTTTTTTCATACTATTTGCGATGCCGATGCCGAGTTTGTCGCCAGTTGGGATGGCAGCAACTGGAATTCAACAGACAATTCTTTTAATCAGGAAGGCCATGCAATTGATTCCATTAATGGACTTTTATATGCGTCATTGTATCAGTTTACCACTGATTCAAACTATGTGTACACATACAATGGCAGTACGTGGTCAACAGTTGGCAACGGTGTTTTTCAAAATAATCCGGGTCCGGGCTTTCCAAAAAACGCAACTATTTACGACATCATTGAATATGATGGTAAAGTTGTAGCCTGCGGCGATTTTGATATAGCAGGTGATATAGTTGTAAATGGCATAATGCAGTGGGATGGTACAACTTGGTTACCATTAGGTGAAGGACTCACAGAATTTATTCCCGGTATGCCATCTATTTTATACCCCCACAACATGACCACTTTTGATGACGATTTAATTGTTTGTGGTAATTTTAATAAAGCAGGCGGAACAATTGTAAATGGTATTGCCCGATGGGATGGAACAACATGGCATGCATTAGGCGAAGGATTTAATAATTCAGCATATGCAGTATGTGTTTATGATGGCGAGTTGTATGCCGGAGGCGAATTTACTATGAGCGGAACAACACCACTTGGCCGCATTGCAAAATGGAATGGCGTGTCATGGGAAAACCCTGGATTTGAAGTTGCCTATTCAGTTACTGCATTACATGAATTTGTGCATACGTTAAAAACAATTGATGGTAAATTATATATTACAGGTGGTTTTGATCAGTTAATTATAGATGGCGTAACAACCGATGCGGGTAGTATTTTAGCTTTTGACGGTACAACTATCGATACCTTAGCAGGTGGCGTAGAAGGTGAAATTGAAGCCATTATTGAATATGGAAATGGTTTCCTGGTAGCAGGCGCTTTTACGAAAGCCGGAGGTTTAGATATGGAAAATTTTGCCATCTATACCAACCCCGCTAATGCCGTTGAAAACACAACAATAAAACTATTCGAGGTTTATCCAAATCCGGCTGCAGATTATTTGCAAGTCAACTTAATTTATCCCAATGCTACTGAAATCACCATTAGCGACAGCCAGGGTCGTTGTGTGTTAACTTCTACTATTCATACTTCAACAGCCCTTCCAATATCGTCGTTGGCGTCAGGTTGTTATTTCATAACTGCAAAAAGTGCCCAAACTGTTTATTCTGAATTAATTTTTATCGAATAATTGCTTTGTGATTTAAGTTTTGGTGCCATAATAAACAAATTCATTTTATCTTCGCACCATGAGCGTATTAGTAGGAAAATATTCCAGAGTAATCGTACAGGGATTTACCGGAAAAGAAGGAACCTTCCATGCAGAACAAATGATTGCCTATGGCACTAACGTTGTTGGTGGTGTAACACCGGATAAAGGTGGCAGTAAGCATTTAGACCGACCGGTGTTTAACACGGTTGAAGATGCTGTAAAAAAAGAAGGCGCTAATACTACCATTATATTTGTTCCACCTGCGTTTGCGGCCGATGCCATTATGGAAGCTGCGGATGCCGGAATCAAGGTAATTGTAGCCATAACCGAAGGAATTCCGGTTCAGGATATGATTAAAGTAAAATCTTACATCAGCAATAAAGATTGTCGTTTAATAGGCCCAAACTGTCCGGGTATCATAACTCCGGAAGAAGCAAAAGTGGGCATTATGCCTGGTTTTATTCATAAAAAAGGTCATATTGGTATTGTTTCCCGTTCAGGAACTTTAACTTACGAAGCTGTTGACCAGGTAACTAAAGCCGGCATGGGTCAAAGCACATGTATCGGTATTGGTGGCGACCCTGTTCCAGGCACAACTACATTAGATGCTGTTCAATTATTAATGGCCGACGATGAAACCGAAGGTATTATTCTTATCGGTGAAATTGGTGGTACTATGGAAGCACACGCTGCCAATTGGATTAAAGCTCATGGTACTAAACCTGTTGTAGGTTTCATTGCAGGTCAAACCGCACCAAAAGGACGCACTATGGGTCACGCCGGTGCTATTGTTGGTGGTAAAGATGATACTGCTGCTGCCAAAATGGAAATTATGCGCAATTGCGGAATCCATGTATGTGACAGCCCAGCAATTTTAGGCGAAATGATGGCAAAGGCAATTAAAGGCCAGCTCGTTTAATTTTTTGAAACAGTAAACCCTTACAACATCCTTTGGGTGATTGTATTACATATTTGAAATAACCGCATCATGAAATTACTTGAAAACAAAACTGCCCTAATCACAGGCGCTTCCAGAGGAATTGGCGAAGCTATTGCACTCAAATTTGCTGAAGCAGGAGCTAATGTTGCTTTCACTTATTTAAGCAGCGAAGCAAAAGCATTAGCACTGGAAGAAAAACTGAATAGTTTTGGTATTAAAGCCAAAGGGTATAAAAGTAATGCAGGTGTTTATGCAGAAGCTGAACAGCTGATTAATGATGTAATGGCTGATTTCAATGCACTTGATGTTGTTGTGAATAATGCCGGTATTACTAAAGACAATTTGATGTTGCGCATGAGTGAACAGGATTGGGATGCCGTAATAGATGTGAATTTAAAATCGGTTTTCAACCTGACAAAATTTGCCATTAAGCCAATGATGAAGGCGCGCAAAGGCAGCATCATTAATGTTTCGTCTATTGTAGGATTAATTGGTCAAGGTGGTCAAGCTAATTATTCAGCTTCTAAAGCAGGGATTATTGGTTTCACTAAATCAATAGCAAAAGAATTAGGCTCCAGAAATATCCGTTGTAATGCTATTGCACCGGGCTTTATTGAAACAGATATGACAGGTGAACTGCCTGAAGAATTAAAACAATCTTATTTCAAATCTATACCACTGGGTCGTTTTGGAAAAGGAAGTGAAGTAGCTGATGTAGCATTGTTTTTAGCCAGCGATATGAGTAGTTATGTTACCGGACAAGTATTGAGTGTTTGCGGTGCGTTACATACCTGATTTTTACTTTTCTTGCTCATATTCAAATAGTAGCTGTTCCCACATTTGTATTTGGTAACGAAATTTAACTGTTATCCTAAATCAGTTTTACTACCGCTTACTCGTTTAGTCATTGTATATTCGCAACGGCATGAATGTTCAATTATTTACTGATTATCCATCCTGGTTTTGGCTCCTGTGTTTTTTAGCCGGAGGTATATATGCTTTTGCTATGTACTACCGCGAGAAAAAAATGGCAGAGGCAATCAGTAATAAATGGTGGTTGCGTGGATTGGCGGTATTACGTTTTACCGGAGTGGTTATTTTGGCTTTTTTGTTATTAAATCCGTATTTAAAATCAAAAACCAATGAAACCGAAAAACCGGTTGTTGTAATAATGCAGGATAATTCATCCAGTATACAATCAGCTGTTGGCGACAGTGTTGGCTATCGCGAAAAATTAAACAGTTTATATGAATCACTTTCCGAAACGTATGATGTAAGAACATATTCGTTTGGCAGCAGTATGCAGGAAGGATTCGATTCTTTAAATTTTAAAGAAAAATCAACAGACATTTCTTCGGCACTTAGCGATTTAAATAATTTATATGAAAATTTAAATGTTGGTGCTGTAATTCTGGCCAGCGATGGAATTTACAATACCGGAAGCAACCCTGTATATGTAAAAAATAATTTAGGTGCTCCATTTTATACTATTGCATTAGGAGACACAACCCCTAAAAAAGATTTACGAATTACACGCGTGTTACACAATAATATTGTTTATTTGAACGATAAGTTTGTTGTAACTGCCGATATAGAAGCTATATTTTGTAACGGCAAATCTTCTAAAGGAAAAATTATAGAAGTGTTATCCGGCTCAACAAAAACAATTGGCGAGCAGGTTTTTGAAATCAAGGATAATAATTTCAATACCAGTTTAACATGGGAAGTAGATGCCAATACACCCGGAATTAGACATTTTCAAGTGAGTTTAACATCTATTGAAGGAGAATATACAACGGTAAATAACATGCAGGATATATTTATCGAAGTATTAGATGCCAGACAAAAAGTTTTATTATTAGCAAATGCACCACATCCAGATTTAAATGCTATACGTCAATCTATTGAGTCGAACCGCAATTATGAAATTGACCTTCAGTTAGCAAATGAATTAAAAGGTAATGTGAATGATTACGATATCATTATTTTACATCAGCTTCCATCTTCAAAAAATGATATTACACAAGTTTTAGCCGACATCAAGAATAAACAAATTCCAACCTGGTTTTTTGCAGGCAGTCAAACAGCGACAGGTGCATTTAACAAAGCACAACCATTAGTATCTATTAGTTCAGGAGGCCAATCGGCAAATGAAATAACCGGTATTTATCAAAACAATTTTAACTTATTTAATCTGGAGCCAAGCACTATTAGTTTGTTTTCTAAATTACCTGCTATAAATGCACCATATGGTCAATATACCGTTTCACCGGCTTCACAGGTATTATTAAATCAAAAAATAGGTGCAGTAAATACAAAAAATCCGTTACTTGTTTACAGCTTGGCAGGTAGTTCAAAAATGGCTGTTTTTTGTGCAGAGAATTTTTGGAAATGGCGTTTGTATGATTATGTAATGAATAACAATCAGGTTGCTACCAACGAATTGGTTAGCAAAACACTTCAATATCTTTCTACAAAAAACGACAAAAAACAATTTAGAGTAAATCAAACGCGTACGGTAATAAATGAAAATGAACCGGTAATTCTTGATGCTGAATTGTATAACGATAGTTATGAATTAATCAATGAACCGGATGCCACACTTACTATAAAAAATGAGTCGGGAAAAGATTTTCCATTTCAATTTTCAAAAAATAATAAGAGTTATGTTTTAAGAGCAGGTTTTTTCCCTGCAGGGAATTACACCTATGAAGGCAAAGTGGTGTATAACGGCAAAGAATTTAAAGACAATGGTGCATTTAGTGTATCACCATTGCGATTAGAAACAATTAATACTACAGCTGACCATCAATTACTTAATCAATTAGCTGTACAAAACGGTGGTCAAATGGTGTATCCTGATAACATGCAAACACTTACTTCACTCATCAATGAAAGTGCAGCAGCCAAACCGGTGATGCGTGAAATTGTAAGAACCCAATCCATCATTAATTTAAAATGGATTTGTTTTGTCCTTTTTGGTTTGTTGGGAATAGAATGGTTTGTTCGAAAATTTAACGGCGGCTATTAATATTACTTCTCTAAAATAACGAATACATCTTCGTTCGGTTTTTTCATGTAATATTCTTCACGGGCAAATTTTTCCAATGCCTGCATGTCTGACTTGAGTTTAACTAATTGTTCGTTAGCTAATTGTGTTTCTTCTATGTAGTACGACATTTTACCTTTTGCCGTATTTAACTCGTGTATTCTATTGTATTGTCTGATAAAATTGTTCTGGTCAAAAAATGTCATCCAAACGCCAAAAACAAATAGGGTAAATACATACTTATTGAGCAACATGGATGGCACTGTCCATTGTTTTAATCTTTGTCTGAATGTTGATTTTTTTGCCATGATATATTGGTAAAGATACAGTGCACCTGATGAATCAGTAACGTCTAAAAAAGAAAAAACCGTGTGGATAGTTTACAAAACAGTCCACACGGCACAAATTTTAACGTTTCAGCTTATTTCATGAACACGTTGCCCGGCCAAACCGCTGAAGCACCTAACTCCTCTTCAATACGGATGAGCTGGTTATATTTTGCAATCCTGTCGCTTCTTGAAGCAGAACCGGTTTTAATTTGTCCGCAGTTTAATGCTACGGCTAAATCTGCAATGGTAGTATCTTCTGTTTCACCACTTCTATGGCTCATTACTGATGTATATTTTGCTCTGTGCGCCATATCAACAGCTTGGATAGTTTCGGTTAAAGAACCAATCTGATTTACTTTAACCAGAATAGAATTGGCAATATTTTCTTTAATCCCTTTATTTAAACGTTTTACATTAGTTACAAACAAATCGTCGCCAACCAATTGGATTTTACTGCCAATTTTTTCTGTCAGCATTTTCCAACCTGCCCAATCATCTTCAGCGCATCCATCTTCAATTGAAGCAATAGGATATTTTTTTGCCCAATTAGCCCAATAATCTACCATTTCGGCAGATGTTAATTTTCTGCCATCTGATTTTTTGAAAATGTACATACCTGAAGCAGTATCGTATAATTCACTTACCGCTGCATCCATGGCAATAACTATATCTTCACCCGGAATATATCCTGCGCTTTCAATTGCCTTTAATACAATTTCAATAGCTTCCTCATTGGTTTGAATATTTGGTGCATAACCACCTTCATCGCCAACATTGGTAGAGTAACCTTTATTTTTTAATATTTTTTTCAGGTGATGAAATACTTCAACACCCATGCGTAATGCATCAGAAAAATTATCACCTCCAATCGGAGCAATCATAAATTCCTGGAAATCAATTTTATTATCCGCATGTGCACCACCATTTAAAATATTCATTAATGGCACAGGAAGTGTGTTTGCATTAACACCACCAACATAGCGATATAAAGGAACATTTAATTCAATTGCAGCTGCTTTAGCACATGCCAAAGAAACAGCAAGAATAGCATTCGCTCCTAATTTAGATTTATTTGGTGTACCATCCAGTTCCATCATCAGGGTATCGATATGATTTTGGTCATATACATTCATACCTTCTAATTCTGTAGCGATTATTTCGTTTACATTTTCAACTGCTTTTAATACACCTTTTCCTAAATACACATCAGGGTCTTCATCGCGCAGTTCAGCAGCTTCGTGAACACCTGTACTTGCACCTGAAGGAACAGCAGCGCGTCCAATAGCACCGAACTCTGTAGTAACTTCTGCTTCAACAGTTGGATTACCTCTTGAATCTAAAATTTGTCTGGCATAAATATTAATAATGTGGGACATAGATATAAGTTATGAGTGATAAATTAAATGTGAAAGTGTTTATTGTTAATGCATTAATTTTATAAATTCATCGAATAAATATCTGGCATCATGTGGACCCGGTGTTGCTTCTGGATGATATTGCACACTGAATGCTTTTTTATCGGTTAATCTAAATCCTTCGATGGTATTGTCATTTAAATTAATATGCGTTATTTCCATATTTTTAGATGCACGCATATCTTCTTCTTTAATACTAAATCCGTGATTTTGGGTGGTGATTTCACTTAAACCGGTAATTAAATTTTTAACCGGATGATTACAACCTCTATGTCCGTGATGCATTTTATATGTAGTGACACCATTTGCCAAACCCAATAATTGTTGCCCTAAACAAATACCAAATAAAGGCTTGTCGTTCAGCAAAATTTGTTTTACAGTATCAACAGCATAACCCGTACTTGCAGGGTCGCCGGGACCATTCGAAATAAAATAACCGTCAGCTTTAAAATCTAAAGTGTCTTCAAATTTAGTTTTAGCCGGTACAACTTTCAAATAACATCCGCGAATGGCAATATTTTCGAGGATACTTTTTTTAACCCCGAAATCGTACACAATTACTTTTTTCTCAGCATCGCTGTTACCTATATAATAAGGTGTAGTGGTAGAAACGCGACTAGCCAACTCCAACCCGTTCATATCAGGCACTTCATTGAGTTTGGCTGTTAATACATCTATATCGGTAGTTTCACTACTAATTATACAGTTCATTGCGCCTTTACTTCTGATATGGCGAACAATGGCACGCGTATCCACATCTGAAATCCCCACTAGACTTTCTTCGATTAAATAATCCTGAATAGTCTGCGTTGTTTTACGACGTGAAAACTGGTTAGTAAAATTCTTCACAGCCAGGCCTGAAATCTTAATTGAGTCAGACTCAACCTCCTCTGCCATGGTGCCGTAATTACCAATATGTGCATTGGTCATCACCAATATTTGACCATAATAACTCGGGTCAGTAAATATCTCCTGATACCCCGTCATACCGGTATTAAAGCATAATTCCCCTGTGGTAGTGCCTATTTTACCGGCACTGTAGCCATGAAAGGCGGTTCCGTCTGCAAGAAGTAAAACTGCCGGAACTTTTTCGAAATTTTCCATTAAAAAGCAAAGTTACGGAGTTGAGAGCGGAAAGAGGAATATTTGAATGTGAATTTTGATGTGCTGATGTGCTAATTTGTTGATGTGCTGATTAATGTACCAATGTGGGGATGTACCGATGTACCAATGGAACAGCCGGAAAATGTACCAATGTGGGAATGTACCGATGGAACAGCCAATTAATGTGCTGATGTGTTGATGTGCTAATGTACCAATTAATGTACCAATGTGCGAATGTACCGATGTACCAATGGAACAGCCGAATTTTGAATTAATATTTAATTCGGAGCCCTGGTTGGGGTCAATCAT
>DAORKJ010000001.1:127455-135069 GCA_035439505.1 Chitinophagales bacterium | reverse complement strand
ATATTTTTTTAGCCGCAACAAATTTTAGCCCCAACTATTATACGAATTTCCTGGTAGCTTCCGTTTTAAGTATTCACCTTTAACCAATTCCGTATCATGCGAATATTTTTACGCTCATTGATACTTGGATTGCTCTGCGAAATTGTTTTATATAGTTGTTCTGCCGACAAGTACACTGAACCTGTTGCTACATCTAAAGCAGAACGTATTGTAGTACCTCTAAATCCAACGCCAACTTTAAAGGAAGATGTAATTCAAACCGCCCTTCCGCCAAATTTAGCAACAACCAAGGCGCCTGAATTTATTGCACAATCGGTATTAGCGCAAATTGGCCCCAAGCCGCAAACCTTCCTTGTGCCGGCAAATGAGGCATCAGAAATTGTTTGTGCTGAAGGAAGTATTTTAAAATTTGATCCAGGTTCATTTGTATACGCAGACAATGGTCAGCCTGCAGAAGGCGAGATATCCATTTCGGTAACCGAATACCTTACTGATGTTTCTTTTGTATTGGCGGGTTTATCTACAACATCAGATAAAAATTTATTGGAATCAGGCAGTATGTTATATGTTGCTGCTTCAGCACAAGACAGAACTTGCAATTTATCAACCAATGCTTTTTACGAAGTGTCATTGCCTGCTATAAACGAGGAAGACGGAATGCAATTATTTTATTCTGATAATGACGGTAAAAATTGGTCACCCGCAAATCGAGGTGCTATGATGGAATTTCGGACATTTAACACCTACCAGCCTGAATATATTAACCCTACAAATAACCCCAGACCCAGAAAATATACATATGAAGCTGCATATCCCGGCGGCTTAAAAAAAATGTATGAGTATTTGCATGAGAAAGTACAGATTAAGGAGGAGTTTAAAGATGTGACCTTAAAAGCTACCTGTTACGTAAATATAACGATTAATGACAAAGGAAAAATTGTCAAAGTATATACACCCAAACAAATTTCAACTTATGCCGATAAAGATATTGTGACGGCTTTTAAAACCATGCAAAATTGGGAGGTAGATATTGCGCCCGGGATGACAAAAAAATTATTGTTGCCCGTTAAAATGAATTTGGTTCGTGACCCTTCACAGATGACTATTAAAGAAAAAACACTGTCTAAACCCGAGAGCAAGCGGTATAACGCCAAATTTGAATCTGACAGATATATTATGACTGTAGGTCAGTTCGGATGGATTAATTGCGATAAATTCGTTAATTCTGAGCAACCCAGAACGATTGTGTATATCCCAACTGACAGTTTAAGCGATGTTTCAATGACCATTGTTTTCCATTCCATACGAAGTGTTATTGGAGGATTGCGATATACATCCGGTTTTTATTTTGATAATATGCCGGCTGCAGAAAAAATAACCGTGGTTGCTGTTAGAATAAATGAACATGGTGACACGGAACTAGCCATGAAAGAAACAGTGGTAGACGATGACCCAATTACCGATTTAGTGTTCATTAAAGTAACCAAGGATGAAATGATAAAACAGTTTGAACAGCTCGCTAAAATAAGAGCGCCTGAGTTCGCGGAATTATAAAAAAAATAAAACCCTCGCATGACCGGCGAGGGTTTTTCCATCAACGAAATTAGCGCTACATTAATTTCGTTAAATACTTTTACGAAGAAAGCGGAATTAATCTTTTCGAATCAATTCCGCTTTCGCAATTGTTGCAACCGTAGTTGTAACATCTGCACCAAACTTTCGAATCCGGGTGTTGTTTTGCAACTTCACCTACAGGTGTTAACCTCGCGATTAAACCTTTCAGAATTACTTCTGCCCTTCATTGCTGTCGAGCTCGGATATTTTCGTCAGGTATACCAAAACTATATTATCTCATTGTAAAAAACAATAGGTAAAGGCTCATTTTTAATCACATTTATTTCACAGGGTTTATACACATTTGGTGGATAAACACAAAAGTGGAAACTATTGATAATTAGCGGTTTGCAAATGAAACTGCCAGACAAAGCACATTGGATGCACATTTATTGTTAAAATGTTAACCAATTACCTTGAATTTCCATCGCACAACTTCGTTACCGTTTACAATTATGGCCAGTTGGTGTTCACCTGCATAATGTTTTCGTGTAGTTAAATCTTTGAAATGTTGTTTTTTGGTAAGGGTGAATAATTTATTTGGATGCGTTTTGCCTTCCGTTAATCGGAATACTTTTTTACTAATTTTTCCGGTTGATTTCACATAATAAATAGCATAATCCATTCTCACATCTACTGCCTGTTTTTCAGCATGTAAATATTCAAATTGAAACTGATATATCCCTCCAATTTTAACCTGCTTATCAGAGCGAATATTTTGAATAGTAAAACTTTTTATGGGATGATTGCCAAATATCCGCATAGCCTCATCATTACCTTGTTTGAGCAATGTGCGTGAACCATGTTTAATAATCCAATTGGTATTTTTCGATTTCCCCTGCCATTTATTAATTAATCGCAATACAGTTTCTGGATGGTCTTTGGCAATATCGTTTAAATTATTTGCCACACTTCTGCGGACTGTTTCACTTGAGTCGTTTTTTAAATTTTCCAATATAGGTAAAACGGGAGAGGGGTCTTTCTTAAAAGCCGGAAGCCCTATCGCCCATGGTAATCTTGGTCTTGCACCTTCGCTACTCAATCTGCGGACATATTCACTATCGTGTTTACTCCAAACTACCATCTGTTGCATCATGGGTTTTGGATATTTAATAATAAAAGGACGCACAGCAAATTCAGCACTGGTGACCTGAGTAATTTTTTCTAATAAGGCTACAGATGTATGGAAGTGATTGATGCCAAATTGCTCCACATAATCAGGTAAAAACATATACAAAAAATGCATGCCATTACCATGATATTTTTGAATACCGGAAGAAATTTTAAAAAGTACTTTCGATGCTAATTCAAAATCCTGAGGTAAAACACGGTTCAACATATTGGTAATATGTCGCATACGCTGTTTCAACTCCAGATTTTTCCAGTATTTATCAAATATGGAAGCAGCAAATGCTACTTCATCAAAGTTTTTTACATGTGGTTTGATAATGCCTGATATTTCAGCAACAAATGCTTTTGAATATAAATCTTTTAATGCAGTAGACATGAAAATAAAATTTATTATAAATAGAATTCGAAATTTAAAACATTACTTCGGTTACACCATCTCCGCCCATTTCTCGTGTAGCATATTTGTATTGCTTTAAACCAGGGTAACTCTTGAGCACCTGTTGTACCATTTCGCGAATAACACCGGTGCCTTTGCCGTGCATAATTCTGGCTTGAAAAACTTTCCGCATTACTGCCCGGTCGAGGTAATTTTCTAATTCCATCATTGCCTCTTCTTTAGGTTTACCACGCAAATCAAGTTCTAAAGGAAACTCACTTTCGTCGATAGTGACTTTAAACACCTGTGCAGGTTTTACCGGTATATCCGCTGAAGCAATCCCAATCAGTTCTTCATATGGAACTGTAGTTTTCATATTGTTAAATATCACAACAGCCCTATTTTTTTGAACAGATTGTAATACACCAATTTCACTACCGGAAACTAATTTTACTAAACCACCAATTTTAATTTCACCACGTTCATAATTGGTTGGTTGTTTAATCTGAATTTTTTTTCGTTCGCCAAAAGTATTTTTCTTTTGGGTTTGAATAAATTGACGCAATTTTTCTTTTGCCTGTTCTTTTTCGTTTACAGGTATAACCTCTTGCTGGTGGGTATTTTTTAATTCCTGCAACATGGCTCTGAATTCCTGCTCCATCTTTCGTATCGCTTCATCTTCTTTTTCCAGTTTTTTCAGGTTATAACGTTCTTGTTTTTCTCTCGCTTTTTCAAAAGCCAGTTCCAGGTCTTTTTCTTTTTTCTTTAAATCTTCTTCTTTTTTGTTTACCTCTTTATCTCTTAAACGAATATGTTCTTTTTCTACCCGAACATTTTTCAATAATTCTTCAAATCGAATATGTTCTTTGCTGATTAACTTTCTTGCTTCTTCAATAAGTTGTTGAGGCAAATTTGATTTTTTAGCTAACTCAAATGCATAGGAACTTCCTGGTTTTCCTGTTTCTAATTTGTATAAAGGTTTTAAAGCTTGTTCGTCATACAACATACTGCCATTAAATACACCAATGTTATTAGCTGCAAAAGCTTTTAAATTCGCATAATGGGTCGTAACAACGCCGAATATTTTTTTATCATTTAATGCCTTTAATGAAGCCTCTGCAATTGCTCCGCCCATTACCGGATCAGTACCTGTACCAAATTCATCAATAAGTATCAGGGTATCTTTATTACTGTGTTGTAAAAAATAATTGATTTTGATGAGTCGTGATGAATAAGTAGACAATTCATCTTCCAGCGATTGTGTATCACCGATATCACAAAAAATATTTTGCATGATACCGATTTTAGAATGCGCTGCAGCAGGGATAAGCAATCCACATTGTGTCATGTATTGCAATAAACCAATCGTTTTCATGGCCACTGATTTACCCCCTGCATTTGGTCCGGAAATAATTAGTATCCTGTTATTGGCATCTAATTCGACATCTAATGGAACAATTGCCTTTTTATGTTTTTTGTTAAGCAGATATAAAACCGGATGAAAAGCATGATATAAGTAAATAACTGGCTGTCGTTCCAACTGTGGCATTTCAGCGTGAATTTCCAAAGCGTATTTTCCTTTTGCCCGCGTAAAATCAATAATACCTAAAACATGTTGATACCTTTCCAGTAATCCCGAATACGGTGCAATTTCAGTAGTAAGTGCTTTTAATATTCTAAATATTTCTCGTTTTTCTTCTCGTTCTAATTCAAAAATTTCGTTTTGGATATTCACTACTTCTTCCGGCTCCATGAAGACTGTTCTCCCGGTATCACTTTCATCATGAATAATACCACTGAGTTTGCGTTTGTATTCGCTTAAAATACCAAGCACTCTTCTGCCATTACGCATACTTTCTTCTACTTCACTTAAAAATCCAGCTTGGCGATATTTACTCAATGCAGCATTAAATACTTTTCCAAGTGCTCTTGATGACTGGTCTTTTTCGCGTTTTATCCGAATTAATTCCGGTGAAGCATCTTCTCTGATATGTCCTTCATCGTTGATTACTTTTTTAATTTCATTCGCAATAACTGCTTCATAAGTTAATTGCGTAAACAAACTATATAGAATGGGATATTTTTCCTGATGAGTTGTGAAAAAACGCAACATTGCGCCTGTTAACAAAGCCACTTTTTTTACTTCATTCAATTGTTGTTCATTGAGGACATAGTTTTCAATAGTCATCAAATGAATTGTTTCTCTGATATCGAAAATTCTGTCATGCGGAAAATGCTCTTCAAATTGCAGCAACAACGACATCTCTTTTGTCTGCATCAGCATTTTCTTCACTTCATCAAATTTATCCAACGGCCTCACCTTTTGCACTCTGTCGGCGCCCGGTTTGCTATCGCAATATTTGGCTACCTCTGTGAGTACCTTCTCAAATTCAAGCACCTGGGTTATATCTGCCGGAAATAGTTTCACCTTTGTTTTTTTGACAAAGGTACTGGAATAAGCGCATTTTTAAAGAACCAACTAAAATCATATCTTGCGCTGAAATCACACACCTATGTGCGAACAGATAGACGGCATACAGTTGAATTTTAGCAGCGATAATATGTTATTGCTGAATCTTTTACTTGCGTTTTTAATGTTTGGAATTGCCCTTGACCTTAAAGTGGAACACTTCAAAAGATTATGGCAGGACCCCAAAAAATCATTGGTGGGTATTGCCAGTCAATACATTGTATTGCCTTTGCTTACCTATTTAATTGTTTTAGTTTTAAAACCTTGTCCCAGCATTGCACTCGGAATATTTTTATTAGGTGCATGCCCGGGTGGCAACATGAGCAACTTTTTATCCTCATTGGCAAAAGGTAATGTGGCATTGTCGGTAACACTTACAGCTACATCTACTTTATTAGCACCAATTATGACTCCACTCAATTTTGCATTTTATGGCAGTATGTATGGTCCCACTGCTGATTTAATGAAAGAAATAAGTTTGGACCCGATAGAATTATTTGTAACTATCGTAGTTATATTAGGCATACCACTAATTATCGGCATGTTTGTCAATAATAAATTCCCCAATTTCACAAAAAAAATAATGAAACCTATTCAGGTAATTTCTGTGATAATTTTTATGTGTTTTATTGTTTTTGCATTTTTGAAAAATTATACCATTTTTATTGACATTATCGGCATGATATTTTTACTGGTATTGTTGCATAACGGCTTGGCAATGTTGTCTGGATATGGGCTGGGTGCATTATTCAAACTCGATTTTCAGGACAAAAAATGCCTCGCTATAGAAACAGGTATACACAATGCAGCACTTGGGTTAATCATAATTTTTACCTTTTTTAATGGAATGGGCGGAATGGCTGTTGTTGCGGGCTGGTGGGGTATTTGGGACTTAGTAACCGGCTTTGTGGTGGCAACAATATGGGCAAGAATGGCTGCAAAACAAGCAGCTAAAGGATAAAAGTGATAAGTTTGCACGGTTTTTTATGTTAAACGACACTTTTTCACGCAAAGTTTTCACTAAACAGCCTGAAATTACATTCAGAGATAGGAAATTGTATCCCTATACCAAAGGGTATTGGATTGCTCAACCTATACTTATTGGTGTACCTTACCGATATTACTACAGCCGTTTTCAGGTAAACGGTTGGGAAAATGTGCCTACCGATAAACCGGTCATTTTTGCTATTAGTCACCGCAATGCGTTTATGGATAGCCTCGCTTTTGTGAATACAAAAAGCACACAGGTTTGGCAATTAGCTCGTGGCGATGCCTTTAATAATAAGTTATTAGGCAACTTGTTTTATTTTTTCCATATGCTCCCTTTATGGCGCGAACGCGATGGTGTAGATACCCGCGAAATGAATCAGCCAACATTTAATGCTTGTGCCGACCTTTTGGCCAATAATGCCATGATTGGTATTTATCCTGAAGGAAACTGCATTAACGAAGAACATATTCGCCCGCTTAAAAAAGGTATTTGCCGAATAGCATTTCTTGCCGAAGAGCGCTATAATTTTGAATTGGATGTGCATATTATACCGGTTGGTATAAATTATACCGGTGCCGAAAAATTTAAAAAATGGCAATTGGTAAATTTTGGACAGCCCATTTTACTTAAAAAATACAGCGAACAGTATAAAACTAATCCTGCTTTAGCCATCAATCATTTAAAGGATGAAATTGAGCGGGGAATGAAAAAAGTAAATACGCATGTTGAGCATGGACCTCTGCATCATGATATAGTTGAACTTGCCGAATTTCATGCACGTGAATCAATAATTATTTCCGGTAAACCCTACGAACCAATAACACGTTTTGATGCAATTAAATCTATAACTCCAATACTGGAAAACAATAATAAAAACAATCACGAAGCGTTTAAAAATATTGTGGCAGATTATCATGCCTATAAAACGCAACGTGATACGTTAGGATTTAGAGAAAATACATTCGATAAGGCTCGACAATCAAATTTGTCGATGATTTTTATGGCCTTGTATTTTATTTTTTTATTGCCGGT
>DAORKJ010000001.1:122808-127355 GCA_035439505.1 Chitinophagales bacterium | reverse complement strand
CAAGGCACAATTAACCTTCCAAAGGGAGAAATTGTACAATACCTTAAATAGCCTAAGTTAAAACACTTTTATTTGCGCTGCTCGGTCTTAAATGCTAGTCATTTGCAAGCTAGATTGCAATTAAAGGACATTGAGAACTAATGCGATTTTAAGCCTTCTAATTCATGCAAATGTAAAATCAAGGCTAATTTGGAGAGAACTGCAGACAACATTATAGAATTTTTGTAAATTAGTTCCTGTTATTCATTCACAGGCTAATTACATGTCATGAAATATTTTTTACTCCTCACTTCAATTGCCATTTTAGGAATTACTTATCAAATAACACAAAAAACCGATTCGGGCACTGTCTATTACGAAAGTGAAACCAAATCGCTTGAGGCACTCGCATGGATTGCACAAATTCATGATTATCCTAATCAGTCGTCTCCGGATGGAAGATTTTATGAGTCCTTTTTATATTTTAAGGAACACTATCTCAATAGTAATAAAGCAAGATTAACCGATGAAGGTGAGTGGGAAAATATAGGTCCTAATAATGTTGGAGGACGAACTATAAGTATTGCTATTCATCCCATTGATACAAATATAATTTATATGGGAAGTGCCAGTGGAGGTTTATGGAAAACAACTACCGGAGGAATTGGTGTTAATGCCTGGCAGTTTGTGGAAACAGGATATCCAATTTTAGGTGTAAGCGCAATTGCCATTAATCCGGAAAATCCTGATGAAATTTATATTGGCACCGGTGAAACCTATGCATATGGAAAAGCAACAAATGGATTAATAGACCGAACCGAAAGAGGAACTTTTGGAATGGGCATTTTAAAATCGCATGATGGTGGAGCAAACTGGGAAATAAATTTAAATTGGACTTACCAATTAAATCATTGTGTTTGGGATATTGTTTTTGATCCATTTAATACCGATCAATTATATGCTGCAACTACAGAAGGTTTATATAAAACAACTAATGGTGGATTATACTGGAGCCAGCGTCTAGATGAATTTATGGTGATGGATATTGAAGTGAATAAATTGGCACCACATGTGTTATTTGCAGGAGTAGGGAATTTGAACTCTGCTAACAAAGGTCTTTACCGCTCCGAAGATTATGGTGAAACATGGGAATTGATGGATAATGGTTTACCGCCATATACCCATGATGGTCGAATTACTGTAACATCAAATATTAATAATGCGTCAGAAGTAATAACAGTTATAGCAAATGCATTTAGCACTGTGGGAATTTACAAATCAACAAATGGTGGTGATAGCTGGTTTGAATTAGATGATGCAGATGTGGCCAGTTATCAGGGTTGGTATGCCAAAGGGGCATTAATTCACCACGAAAATCCAAATTTGATTTTATTAGGAGGTGTTGAATTATTTAAATCCATTAACGGAGGAAATGTGTTTGTACAAAAAACTACCTACACTGGACCGGACAGTGAAATGCATCCCGATATTCATGATATTGTTGCCAATCCACTAGACCCTGATAAAGTATATATTCTAACAGACGGCGGTTTATTTCGCTCTAACGATTTTGGAGAAACCTTTTTTAGTTGTAACGATGGATATGTGACTTCACAGTTTTATATTGGATCGATTAGTGCCCAAACCAACGATAAAGGTTTAGGTGGTTTGCAGGACAATTTTACTCAACGTTACGATGGTTCCAAATATTGGGATGCCATAATTGGTGGTGATGGTTCGTTCAACGCTATCAGACCTGATGACGATGAAATTCAATTTGCATCTTACCAATATGGTGTGGTATACAAATCAAATGATGGTGGAAATAATTTTGATGAATTCGTATTTTCTCCAACAGGAGATGCTGCATTTGTAACACCATTTGTTTTATGTCCGTCTGACCCTGAAAGTATGTATATTGGTGATACGAAATTACATTATTCAAATAATTCGGGTGGGTCCTTTTCATTAACATCACCGGCCTTAATCGATAGTGGTAATGTGGTATTGTCAATCGGTGTTTCAGGTTTGAGTATAGATACTGTTTTTATTTCAACCGCAGGTTTATCCGGTCGTGCTGATATGTTTATTTCAACAAATGGTGGCGATAGTTATACTGCCATTACCAATGGTTTGCCTGATCGTTATTATCGCGACATAGCGGTAAATCCCAACAATGCAAACGAATTATATATAACATTATCAGGTTACGGCACAGGTCATGTATTTCGCTCAATGGATGCGGGAAGTAATTGGGTAGATGTAAGTGAATCGCTTCCTGACATGCCTTTTCATAGCGTGGCAATTGACCCTTCAAATGACAGTATCATTTATGTTGGTTGCGATTTTGGTGTATTTGTTTCATTTGATAAAGGCCTTAGCTGGGAAAACTTTGGCACCGGTTTACCGGAAGCAGTTATGGTTTTTGATTTGGTATTTTCCAATTCAGATAATATGCTTTTAGCATTTACACATGGTAATGGTGTTTACCGAATACCTCAAGCTAGTAAACCTACACAGGTGAGTATTAATACTTTTGATGATGAATCAATTACATTAACACCGAACCCTGTTGCTGATTATTTAACTGTAAATATTTCTGATGGCAGATATACGCATTGCGCTGCGAAAATTTTAAATAGCAGGGGAGAGGTAGTGTTTCAAAAAAATGATTTCACACTGGAAAACTGGATGCGTATTTATTGCAATCAATTAGCATCAGGTATTTATTTCCTGGTATTGGAAAATAATCAATTTAAACATATCGAAAAATTTGTTAAAACACCTTAAATTAAGGTGTAACCTGATTAAGTAACATTACAAGTTCCTCCACATGTCTTTTTTCAACATGTGTTTGACCTATCACTACTCTGATGACAAAGTTGCCATTTAATCGTGTGCCGGATAAATAAAATTTACCCGTTGCATTTATCGACTTAATAATGTTTTCATTGATTTTGTTTAACTCAGCATTATCCTGAATATGAGCCGGGTGAAATCTAATACACAACACATTCATCTGGAATGGTGCCATTAATTCCCAATTACTTTCGGATAATAAGGTGTCGTGAAAATGTTGTGCTAATTCAATATGTTTTCTCAGTTGAACTTTAATACCATCAATACCAAAACTGCGTAACATGAACCACAACTTTAACGCACGAAACCTTCGTCCTAACGGCAATCCCCAGTCTTTGAAATTGGTAACCTCATCCATGGTACGTTTTAAATAATCGGGATTAGATGAAAATGTATTAATTAATAATTGAGCATCTTTTACAAAATATAAAGAGCAATCAAAATTGGTAAATAACCATTTATGCGCATTAAAAACATAACTATCGGCATCTATTATACCTTTTAAATAATGGTGATATTCTTCTAATACAAAAGCCGCACCTGCATAGGCAGCATCAATATGCAACCATAAATTATATTTTTTACAAATGGCACTAATTTCTGCTAAAGGGTCAAATGCCAATGAACTGGTAGTGCCCAATGCAGCAACAACCATAAAGGGTTGTTTACCGACAGCTAAATCGTTTTGAATTTGAATTTCAAGCGCTGCTGCCTGCATAGCATAATGTTCATCGGTGGCAATTTTAATTACATTATCCAAACCAATTCCGGCAGCTTTTGCACCTTTTTCGATGGAATAATGTGTTTGTGCAGAACAATAAAGTGTCAGTGCATTAAAATTGTTGTAACCATGTTGATTAATTTTAAACTGACTATATTTTTCTCGAGCTGAAATAATAGCAGTAAGCGTTGAAGTGGAAGCAGTATCATGAATTACGCCTTTCCATCCGGGAGGAATGCCAAAATTGTTTCCAATCCATTCCATCATTCGCTCTTCCAATTCTGTTGCAGCCGGGGATGTTTCCCAAACCATGGCATTAATGCCCAATCCCGCTGCTAACATTTCGGCCAATACACTTTCGTAACTGTGGTTGCTTGGGAATAATGCCATAAATCCCGGATGCTGCCAATGCGTTATTCCCGGTGGAATAATAGAGGCGAAGTCATCAAAAATAATATCCATATTTTCGCCTTTGCCTGGTGCGTTTTCGGGCAATTGCGCTTTAATACTTCCCGGTAATATTTGCGATTTAACAGGAAATTTTTCAATATTGTCGAGATAATCGGCAATCCAGTCCACTGCCTTATGCGCTTGTTGACGAAATTCTGAATTTGAAAGCATACACTATGAATAAAAAATGGTTTGTAATAATTAATCCGGTTTCAGGGGGAAAATATGCGCCTAAGTTATGGAACAAAATGTTACCGCACATGGAAACAACCGGCATTTCGTTTCAGGTTGCTTTTACCGAATATATTGACCATGCAGGAATAATCGTAAAACAAGCAGTTGATGATGGGTTTCAACATTTTATGATTATTGGTGGTGATGGCACAGCAAATGATGTGATCAATGGCATATTTAATTCAACCGGTCAGCCCGAAAATTTTGTTGTAGCCATGATACCGGCAGGAACCGGCAACGATTGGGTAAGAACAATCGGAGAATATAAAAACATAATGGAAATACCTGAAAAACTGCAAAGCGG
>DAORKJ010000001.1:68031-122708 GCA_035439505.1 Chitinophagales bacterium | reverse complement strand
ATTGCTGCAGGGATTTGTAAATATAATGGTGGAGGATTAAAACAATTACCAAATGCAATAATCGACGATGGTTTATTGGACATGACCGTTATTGGCAGCATGACAAAATTGCAAATGGTAATGAATTTACCTAAATTAAGAAATGGGTCACATGTTAAATTGAAATCGGTAAATACATTTCGTGGTAAAACAATTACTATCAATAGTGAGCCACCTATTTATTTGGACGCCGATGGTGAATTTTTAGGGACAACACCTGTAACCATTTCGCTAATTCCTAAAGCAATTCAGGTATTGCAATTTTAATCACTTTTGTGAGGTATTATTATTTTCCCAGACTGCAATACGTTCCGCAACATTTTTTCTTATGACCATCCAATACAAATTATAATCGGCAGGGTGTAGATTTTTAGGAACAAATTTATTATATGGAATTTCCGGTCTGCTCACCCAAACTATATCGTTATGAATTTCTGCAGTACAAACCTGAGGGTAAATGCTGTTGCCATCTCTGCCAAGACCGCCTTCATTTAATTCCGCTTTTGCAATTCCGGTCGCTCTGGTAAAGGTGAGAGGATTATGGACAATTACTTTTTCAGGTGTTGGAATTTGCATTTTTTTATCCGGCTCGCTTCCTGATAAATAACTTCTCCAACTAACAAAACATCCGGTTTGATTGGCGCTGTCGCAAGGTGCTATAGTTGTAAATTCGTAATCATAAACAGGCATACCAATTAAATAGGCACAAACAAGTTGTTTTTGTAATGGCTTTCCTTCAAAAAAATCACGCAGCAACCATTTGGCATGTGTAGTTCCCTGACTATGACCGGCAATTATAATTGGTCGTCCGTTATTATAGTGGTCTAAATAATATTGAAAGGCATTTTTCACATCCTGATAAGCCAAATCAAATGCTTTATAGGCATCGGGATTGTCCAAAGAAAAATAGGCATTAAATGTAGCCTGGCGATAGTAGGGGGCATAAACTTTACAACTGCCATTAAATACACTGGCCTGATGATAAATAGAACGTTCGGCAATGTGATTATTTAATTTAGTATCATTTACATCTGCGTTCCACTCTTTGCGAGAAAAAAAATGTGTAGGATAAATAAAAAATACATCTGCAGTGGCATTATTTTGATTGTCAACAATTTCAAATACTGAATTTTTGGGAATGTGATCAGCAGAATCTTTTTTAGATGGCAAAGCACTCCAATAGGTTTCCTGACTATAATCCGGACTTGTTGGTAACTTTTCTTCCGTAAAGGCGCGTTTAACCGGCATGTATGCGCAAGAACCTAATATTAACAGAAGTGATGGGAAGATAAGTTTGATGTTCATTTTTTTGTTTGTAATTGTTGATTTTTTTTAGTTAAAAACCTTCCAGGTTTAAACCTGGAAGGTTTAAACCTAGTAGGTCTGTTTTTTCTTACCGTTCGCCGAATAACAAACTCCCAATCCTCACCATCGAACTACCGCATTCAACAGCAATTTTATAATCGCTGCTCATGCCCATCGATAACATAGAAAATTGTGTTTCCGCGTTAAAATAAGTTTGTTTTAAAGTGTTGAATATTGCTTTTAAATGCAAAAATTCTGCGCGAATTATTTGTTCATCATTTGTATTCGTCGCCATGCCCATTAAGCCATATATCGAAATGTTTTTTAAACCGGCAAAAGTGGAACTTTGTAATAACTCGTGTAACTCTGCCTCATCCATTCCGAATTTTGTTTCTTCCTTTGCAATATAGGTTTGAAGCAAACAAGGAATAATTCGATTGTGTTTAATTGCCTGTTTGTTGATTTCTTCCAACAATGGTAAACTATCAACAGAATGAATCATATAAACCCATTCTGCTATATATTTTACTTTATTAGTTTGCAAATGGCCTATGAGATGCCATTTGATGTCTTTTGGCAAGGCCTCATATTTTTCGCGCAACTCCTGAACCTTGTTTTCACCAAAATCGCGCTGACCCTTGTCATATAACGCTAATATGGCAGTGGTAGGCTTGGTTTTTGATACTGCCACCAGGGTGACATTTTTTTCATCGAGGTATAACTTAATATCTTCAAAATTGCTCATCATTGGCTAACTTAGCGCAAAATTAAATCCTTTTGAGGTAATGGGGCGGATTACAGTGATTTCTCTAGTGTTTCTCGTTTTTGCTGCAGCTTGTAAACCACATAGTGCGTTTGAAGTTGATGCCGAAATGATTAACAATGTGCCGGACTCCGTAATCGCTGTAGAACCCATGATTAAAATTATGGCTGATGTGCATTTAGCTGAAGCCTGGGTGCAGGAAAATAAGACTGACACCATCCCTCAGGATATTCGGTTAAAAGCGTATTATCAGAAAATATTCGATTTGCATGGCATTACCTCAACTGCCTATCAAAACAGTTATAATTATTATTCAGCGCACCCGGCTTTAATGAGCCATATTTACACCAAAGTGGTTGAGCAACTCAATGTTTTGGAAAGTGAAAGTGCAAAAGTGAAAAAAAAAATACCAAATGAACAAAGTAGTAAATAATGCTGAAGCTGCCATTCAGGATATTCATGATGGCGCAACTATCATGCTCGGTGGTTTTGGATTGTGCGGAATACCGGAAAATTGTATCGCCGCTTTAGTAAAAAAAGGAACAAAAAATTTAACCTGCATTTCCAATAACGCAGGTGTTGATGATTTCGGAATCGGATTAATGCTCCAACAACGGCAGGTGAAAAAAATGATAAGTAGTTATGTTGGGGAAAATGCAGAATTCGAGCGCCAATTATTAAGCGGAGAATTAGAAGTGGAGTTAATTCCGCAAGGTACTCTAGCTACGCGTTGCATGGCTGCAGGATATGGCATGCCGGCTATCTTCACTCCGGCCGGTGTGGGAACTGAAGTTGCCGAAGGAAAAGAAACAAGGGTATTTAATGGAAAAACTTATTTGCTTGAATACGCATTTGATGCTGACTACGCAATTGTAAAAGCTTGGAAAGGTGATACGCATGGCAATTTAATTTATAAATCTACTGCACGCAATTTCAACCCATTGATGGCAATGGGAGGAAAAATTACGATTGCAGAAGTGGAAGAATTAGTTCCTGCCGGTGAATTGGACCCTAATGCAATTCACACACCGGGCATTTATGTTCATCGCATTTTTCAGGGAAGTAATTATGAAAAACGTATTGAACAAAAAACCATCACTAAATAATATTGCATCACTTATTACTCAAAAAGTATTATGTTAGATAAAAATCAAATCGCAAAAAGAATTGCACGCGAATTAAAGGATGGATATTATGTAAATCTTGGCATCGGTATTCCAACATTAGTCGCTAATTATATCCCCGAAGGTATTTCTGTTACCCTGCAAAGTGAAAACGGATTGCTCGGAATGGGCCCTTTTCCAACTGAAGATAAAGTAGACCCCGATTTAATTAACGCAGGTAAACAAACTATTACCACATTGCCGGGTTCCGCTTTTTTCGACAGTGCTTTAAGCTTTGGAATGATTCGCGCCGGAAAGGTGGATCTCACAGTATTAGGCGCTATGGAAGTGGCCGATAACGGTGATATCGCTAACTGGAAAATCCCGGGTAAAATGGTAAAAGGAATGGGTGGTGCAATGGACCTTGTTGCCAGCGCTAAAAATATTATCGTAGCCATGCAGCATGTAAATAAAGCCGGAGAAAGTAAATTATTAAAAAAATGTTCGCTCCCAATAACCGGTCTCGGTGTAGTAAAAAAAGTAGTTACTGAACTCGGCGTTTTTGATGTAACTGCCGATGGTTTTAAACTACTTGAAAGAGCTCCCGGTGTTACCGTTGAAGAAATAATTGCCAAAACAGAAGGACGCCTTGTAGTTGAAGGTGAAATTCCGGAAATGATAATATGAATGAACGTTCATTCATATAAATTGTGCATATGATTTTTTATAATGAAGCATTTATGGAAGCCGGTGCATTTGCTGTTACAGCAAGCAATCGCGCTTTTAAGTACGGAGATGGGGTATTTGAATCGGCATTGGTGATAAATAAAAAAGTACCGCTGTTAAACTACAATCTTAATCGCCTGAAAAAAAGTTTGGCCCTGCTGGGAATAGAAGAACCATCCAATTGGAATCTTTCCTATTTCACTTCCATTATAACGAAATTATGTGAACAATCGAATATCGAAAATGGCAGATGTAAAATTACAGTTTGGCGTTCAGGAGAAGGTTTGTATTTACCGGTTGCAAATACCGCGGATTGTTTAATTGAGATTTTCCCGCACGAAACTAATCCGCTTATTTATAAAGGTGCTCCGTTAGTATTAGGTGTGTATGACGATTATCCTAAAATGATTCACCCACTATCGGCATGTAAAACATCGAATGCGATACCCTACATTTTAGCAGCAAACTATGCCAAACAAAATGGTTTTGATGATGTTTTGTTGCTCAATACAAACGACGGAATTGCCGATAGCATAAGTTCCAATCTGTTTATCGTAAAAAATAATACTTGCTATACCACCTCAGTTATGAACGGAGGGGTAGAAGGTACAATGCAAGCTTATATTTTAGCTAATGCAGTCAGTCTGGGTATAAAAGTTGACCGTATTCCTATGAACATAAACGATGTGCTGAGCGCAAATGAAGTGATGTTGACCAATGCCATCTTCGGCATAAAACCGGTTACTCAGTTTCAGGATGTTGTATTCAAAAACAATTTTACAATTGAATTGTTAAACAAGCTGAAATGGTTATTAGAGCAAGATGCTAAATAACCTTAGTTTAGTTTACACCCTAATTCAATTACTACCTTGAACTCTCAAATTGCGATACATTGGTTTAGGCGCGACCTGCGTTTGGAAGACAATACTGCCTTATATCAGGCACTTACCAATAACGAACAAGTGTTGCCAATATTTATTTTCGACACCGAAATTTTGGAAACCCTAGAAGATAAATCGGATGCAAGAGTGCAATTTATTTTTGATACACTGATGGCTATCAGAAAAAAATTGCGTGCATCCGGTAACGATATATATATTGCCTATGGTTCACCCTTGGATGTGTTTAAAACCTTAATCCGGCAATACGCCATCTCAACGGTTTATACAAATCACGATTTTGAACCCTATGCCATTCAGCGTGATAATGCCGTTAGTCAATTTTTACAGGAACATAATATTGCGTTTAAAACATTTAAGGACCAGGTCATTTTTGAAAAAGATGATGTGCTGAAAGATGATGGTAAACCCTATACCATTTATACACCTTACAGCAAAAAGTGGAAATTGAAATTAACTGCAGATGACCTTGCAGCAAAGCCATCGGAAAAATACCTGAGATATTTATTTCAAACACCTCCATTACCGGAAATCAGTTTACAGCAACTTGGATTTTTACCGACAAAAATATTTATTCCAGGCAATCAACTCAATCTCGAAATTGTAAAAAATTATCATAACACCCGCGATTTACCTGCTGTGAATGGAACATCGCGCATGAGTGTGCATTTGCGTTTCGGGACGGTGAGTATTAGACACTTGGCTCGATTAACCCAACAAGTAAATGAAAAATATTTTAATGAATTAATCTGGCGCGAATTTTATCAAATGATTTTGGCGCATTTTCCGCATGTGGTAACTAAATCGTTTAAACCGGAATATGATAGGATTGTTTGGAGAAATAATGAGTCCGAATTTGAAAGCTGGTGTCAAGGAAAAACCGGATTCCCCATTGTAGATGCCGGTATGCGTGAACTCAATGCAACAGGGCACATGCATAATCGTGTGCGTATGATTGTCTCCAGTTTCCTCACCAAAGATTTACTAATCGACTGGCGTTGGGGTGAAGCTTATTTTGCAAAAAAATTATTGGATTTCGATTTAGCCAGCAACAACGGCGGATGGCAATGGGCTGCAGGTTGTGGTGTAGATGCTGCTCCTTATTTCCGCATCTTCAATCCGCAATCACAAACCCTCAAATTTGATCCTGAATTAAAATACATTTCCCATTGGGTTCCTGAATTAAATGAATTAAGTTACCCTAAACCCATTGTTGACCATAGTTTTGCACGCGATAGAGTGCTAAAGGTTTACAAAGCGGCATTGTCCAGATAAGGTGCAAGTGTAAAATATTTTAAGAAGATTTCCTTGTGTTCATTTTCAGGATTTATTACTAGGAACACCCGGATATTATCAAGCGGTGCAATAGGATATTCTTCCAGATTGATTTGGACAACAAACATGTGGTGCATTTTTTCTACTTTATATGCATAATTCGGTAAGTAGTGATTATTGACACTCACTTCCACATATAAAGGCAATTTTTTTGCCTCGCGAAAATCAATATTGTTTTGAATAATACATAAATACTTTTTATCGCCGATATCAATTGCCTGATCAATATAATCCCAACCGCAATTAGTTATGCGTCGATGTTTATTGGTTACTACTTGAAGTTCAAGGTTTAATAACTGATTAGTTACTTCGGCAGCTGTAAAAAAGGTATCCAAATTGTTGTAATAAGTAATATTTGAATCAATTAACTCCGACCTGCCATATCCATCTGCATACACATTGATTATTTTTCGTTTAAATAACATCAGGCTATTGTAATTTGAATTCGAGTTGTTCTTTCCTAAACCATCGATGTAATCTTCAATTAATGAATCAATGGTTATTTCCGGCTGAATTAACTTTTCAATCCTTGCATCATCACTTTTCATCTTGATTAAGCTATTTAACCTTAATTCTATCATTGATTTAGTGATGCTATTGGCAATTTGTAATTGATATTCAGTTGAACTATCCGGTTTAGATTTATTGCAAGCGCATAAAAATAATGTGGCTAAGGAAAACAGTACCAAGGTGCATTTCATTGTTTAACAACGAATGCCCTATAATTTTAATTATCAATAATGCCTAAATCTTGAAAATTTGCGACAGTGATTTCTGGTATGTTAATAGTGAATTGGGCTAAAGTTGGTAGGGAATTGACGTTCTGTCAATAAAAGTAAGGTTTGCTAAAAATTAATTGAAATTAGGGCAGATTTTTAATCTTAAATTAATATATTTGTAATCACGGGCAGCGATGCCTCATTGCACACTCCAACTTTAGTAAATTGTCGTAAACCAATATGCCCAACTGGATATATTATTTTATGCCACATAATGTGGTTAATAAACTCGAAAAACGCAGACTTACCTATGCGTTATGGGTGATATCAGGTTTAGGTATATTTTTTATTCTTGTATTGATTGTCCACACGGCTTGCAAAATGACGCCGGTGCATTATTATGCTGATGCATTTGGTTTAATTGGGTCCTATCTTGCTGCATCGTTTATAAAAAAAAATAAGTTGGTATTGGCTGTCAAAACAATTGTGATTACACTATTGGTTGCAATTTTAGTCTACGGACCTATAGTCGATTATGTTGAACCCGGGCCTGTAATGTTCTTAAGGTTGTATGTAACCATATTTGCACTTGAAGCCGCTTTACTCCTCATGGTTTCTTTTTATATTGCCATACTCAATTATGTTTATCTGGCTTTATTATTTACCAGTTATGTATTACTGCACTTTTTTGTTATCGTGAATAAAAATGGTTGGGAAACTGTTAATCCTGAAATGATTTCATACGGTGTAATTGGTGTTTTAGCCATCAATATTTCATGTTTTATAGCCTCACTCATGTTGCGGTATAATAATGATTTAATGAATAAAATTAATGCCGATAATACAGCAATTGTTGAACATAATATCCGCCTTGAAGCTGAAGTGAAAAACAGGACCAGCGACTTACAAAACAGCAATGATAACCTCAAACAATTTGCGCACATTGTTTCACATGAATTAAAAGAACCTTTGCGCACAATTTCGGGTTTTTCAGGTTTATTACAAAAGAAGCTGGATAATTTGAATGTAGATGACCCAGATATAAAAGATTATACCAACACCATTCAGAATAGTTCAAGACATATGGCAAATCTGGTTAAAGAGATGCTAACATTTTCTTCTGTACAGCAATCACCTAAATCGCTCGTGGAGATTAAAATGAATGAGCTAATTGAATTAGTTCTCAATCAAATTGATAACATCGTCCAGGAAAAAAAAGCGGAAATTACCTGGACTGCTTTGCCCAATGCATATGGTGAATCATTACTGGTTTTCCAACTTGTGCAAAATTTAATAATTAATGGTATTAAATACCAACCTGAAAACAACACTCCGAAAATTACTATATCCGGAAGTCCTAAAGGCCAATTCATTGAGTATGTTGTTACCGACAATGGTATTGGTATGAGCAATGAAACCCTGCTTAAAATTTTCGACCCGCTTTATCGTGAACACAAACATACCTATGGCGACGGAACCGGAATGGGCTTATCAATTTGTAAAAAAATTGTTGATGCACATCATGGCAAAATTTGGGTGAGTAGTCAGCTAAGCGCGGGCACCTGCTTTCATTTTACGCTGCCTGCATACAATATACCTATTACTTAATGTAAGGGTGCGGATTCATTTTTATCTTTTTTGTTGGAACTAGTTTATGGAATTGTAACACCTTTTGCATCCTATTGCAAAACTTACTACATGAACCGTCTGCTCATTACATTATTACTCCTTACAGGGATGCAATTACACGCACAAAAACAAATTATTGTTGATGCTCCTGTAGAAAAAGCCACTGTGTTTTTAACCGGTGCACAATTGTTCCACCAGGCTGCAGTAAATCTGCCTAAAGGCCAGTCTGAAATTATATTACAAGGTTTATCCATGTCGCTTGACCCTAATTCTGTTCAAGGTGGAGGGAAAGGGGAATTTACTATCCTGGATATTCAATATCGTTTGTTTTATCCCGAACCTAAACCGAATGCAGTTGTGCTTACAGAAACAGATAAAAAAATTAAATCTATTAATGATTCCATAGTTGAATTGGATTTTGATTTAAGAACTTTTTATAATAGGAGAGAAGTACTGAATGTCCAAAAACAAATGATGCTCAATAATACTTTATACAAAGGAACTGGAAGTGATTCGCTCGTATTAATTCAGCAAAGTGTTGAGTATTATGATAAAAAGTTAAACGACATTTATGTAGAATTATTACAAGTTGAGAAAAAAGAATATCAATTAAATCTAAAACGAGCTGCTATGGTTGCTCGAGTATATGAATTACAAAATTACCGCAATCAACAAGCTGCTTTGGAGCAACCAAACAACCCAATTCCTCAAATAATAATGAGTGTGCAAACTGATTATGCTTTGAGCGCAACAGTGGAAGCAAATTATATTACTTATAATGCCGGTTGGTATGCTACTTACGATATTCGTGCAACTGATATAGCTAAACCTGTTGATATTGCCTACAAAGCAAACGTGTGGCAAAATAGTGGTATAGATTGGAAAGATGTAAAACTCACCTGTTCAACAGGAAATCCTATGATTGGTAATAATTTACCGGAAATTACAACCTGGTATTTAGGGTATTATGATTACTATTATAACCGTGATGAAGCTAAAACTATTACATTAGGTTCTGTTGCAACCGAAGATATGGATGATGCTAAAGTATTATCTGATAAATACCTAAACGCACCTTCAGCTGTTGATGCCGGATATGCTAATAATTATACAACACCTGTGCAAACTATTGCCAATGTGGAATTTGATATTCAATTAAAATACTCCATACCTAATGATGGAAAAGGACATATTGTTGCCTTGCAGACAAAACAATTACCAACAACATATAATTACCTGATTGTACCGAAAGTGGAACAAGCCGCATTTTTAATCGCAAGAATCACCGATTGGGAAAGTTTAAACCTTTTACCGGGCAATGCCAACATCTATTTCAATAATACTTACGTTGGTAAAACCAATATCAATCCATTGGCTTTAGCTGATACACTATCATTGTCTTTAGGTCGCGACAGGGCAATTGAAGTAAAACGCACTCAATTAACAGATAAGTCGAGCGAACGAATATTAGCTACCAATGCTAAAAAGACCATGGCATTCGAAATAGAAATCCGGAACGGTAAAGCAATTCCAATTGAGGTTATTATTAAAGACCATATCCCGGTATCTCAAAAAGAAAGCATTAAAGTGGAACTGTTTGAAAAAGATGGTGGTGAGTTGGATGAATTAACAGGAATTATTACTTGGAGAGAAAAACTGAAAACTAAAGAGAAAAAGGATTTCAACCTCGAATTCGAGATCACCTACCCAAAAAACGAGCCACTCAGTTTAAACTAATCGCAGCAGTTCGTTGTCTATTAAAACGGCCGGTAATAATCTACCGGCTGTTTTGTTTTGCAAAGCCTCAAGCATATGGCTTCAAATTGGTTATACAATAGGTCTTGAGGTTACTTATATAACAGAACACGGCATAGGGACTTTAATTGTCATCATTTTGTCTTGTATCAACTGCTTCTATTTTCCCCTTAACTGTTGATAATTAGGGCATTATGGGGTGAGTGCTGTGGATAAAAATCAGCCTGGTTTAGAACTTTTCCGACTAATTTTGTGTCATATTATTGATTTAGGTGAGGAAATACTTGGAATTTCACGAATTTACTTGAAATTAACCTTAAAGTCCGACCAAAATCAGTAATTAGCACTAACTTTGCACATTAATTTGAAAAAAAATAAAATGAAAATACTTGGGGGGTTAAATCGAATTGTTTCTTTATCATTACTTGGTTTTCTGCTAAGCCTTACTACTGCTTCATTTGCAGGGGCTGGAGTAAGTAAATCACCTTATCATAAAGACCACAATCCGCTTAGTTTTTATTACTTTGGATACAATACTATCAATCCTGGCTTTACCTTAGGAACGCATATAAACTTGTCATGGACTAAAATGGAGAAAGCAGGTTGTCGTGGTTCAAAAATCAGCGACCGTCAGTTTGTTATGATTCCAACCATCGGAATGTTTCAAAATGAAGCAAACACCCTGAGTGCATATGGCGCGTTAGAGTTTAACTTTAACATTACTTTCAGCAAAGGTTTAACCATGCAGTTTTTCGGTGCTCCCGGTTATGCCCAAATGTTATCCGGTGATGAAACCATCAGTGGTAACGATAATGCCAACAGCCGTGTATTAAGTACAACAGCACACAGCGGCTTTATGCCTACTGCTGGTGCAGGTTTAGGTTATAATTTTCAAAAAATGAATGGTAAAGATTGTCCTCTGGCAATCAGCTTCCGAGGTATGGCAACATCAGTTGATGTAGCCAATTTAGCGGTATTTCCATCATTCCAAACAGGAATCACGTATTCTTTTTAAAGATTAATTAAGGATAAATTTTTCTTTGGGGATAGAGGTTTTGCTACCTTTATCCCCAAATTTATTTTAATGAAAAAGTATGCTTTTTTAATAGTAGCTGTATTGGCTACTTTTACCGCTTCTGCCCAATATCCACTAGTGAATATAGCAGATATCCAATTTAAAGACGATGCTGCACTTGCTGCTGAAGATGATTTATCTGCTTATGATGGTGATACCGTTCGTATTCAGGGAATTGTAACGTTTGACCCTTGCGATTATGCGCTTTCAAGTTCAGGAAGCCGCATGGGAACCTACCTTCAGGATCCTGATGAGGATGAATTTGCAGGAATTCACGTATTAATCGATTGGCCTGCTATTGGTTGGACGGACCTCGAGAGTTTAAACGATGCTACGCTGTTTGTAGATAATTTTCAAGTAGGAAATATCGTAGAATGCACTGGTATTGTGAATACCTTTGAGGGTAATACGCAATTTTGGTTAATACCGGTTGAATCTGAAATCATAGGATTTGGCGTAGTTCCTGACCCTGATGAACGTGAAATTGCTGAATTTATGGTTAGCGATGGCGCAGGCGGACAGGTTATCAATACCCTTGATGGCGAAAAATATGAGGGCAAATATGTTGAATTTACTAACGTTTATGTAACAGACGTTGTTCCTTCAGGATTGAGATGGTTCTGGTATTTACAAGATGATGCCGGTAATAAAATCCAAATTCGCGATATGAGCGGACATTTCCGTAACGATACTTATGATGATGAATGTAACCTATGGGCTGGTGGAGCAGCAGGTGAAACTAATACGCCATTAACCTACGAACCGCCGGCAATTGGAACCAATTTAGCCTATGTTCGTGGTATTATTCTCGAATTTACGGCTGAAACCCAATATGGAATTGCTCCATTATTATTATCTGATATTGGACCTTCATTGGCCTCACCTCCGGTAATTACCAATATTACCAGAACTCCAACAGTGGCTACTGCGGCTGAAACAGTTGTTGTTAGTGCCGATATTACCGATCTTGACGGGTTCGTGTCATCTGCCAATTTATATTATAGTTATGGATATGGCAGTACAGACTGGAACCTGGCAACTATGTCAAATGTAGGTGCTGATTCTTGGGAAGGTGAAATTCCAGGACCAGGGATAGCTTTTGATAGCATGTATGTTAACTTTTACCTGGAAGCTTTTGATGATGATGCCAATGTGATTACAAGTCCTTCACCGGCTTCTCCTTTAACATATATAGTATATAATGATGGTATTACTTCTATTGTGCAAATCCAAAATACACCTTTCCCTTCAGGAAGTTCAGTTTGGGCAAATGATAGTATACCTACAATGAATATCGAAGCCATTGTTACAGCAACAACCAAAACCTACGACTTGGGTATGGTAGCTGTTCAGGAAGGAAGTGGTCAATATGAAGGTATTTTTATTAAATCTGTTCCGGGTGATGGCACTGACGCCTTACTCCGTGGCGATAAAATCAAAATCACCGCTGGAAAAGTGATTGAAGAATTTGGTGTGACCAAACTTACCAATATTACCTATACTTTGGTTTCACAAATGAATGATTTACCGGCTTTTGTTACCGGTATAAACCCAACTGACGTAGATGCTAAAGTTTATTCAGCTACCGAACCTTGGGAAGGGATGTTAGTGAAATTTGATAATGCCTTTGTTACATCAAACAACGCAGATGCTGCCGGTGGTGGTGCTTTTGGCGAATGGAGAGTGAATACATCCAATACTCCTGAAGTAGGAATGCGTTGCGACGATTATAGCTACGAAATTAACTTTGAATTTGGTGTTGATACATTGACTATGGGTGAGGAACTCACTTATATTCAAGGACTTATGTATTATAGCTTCAGCAACTGGAAGTTATTACCTCGCGATAGAAACGACATCGAAGGCTATACAACAGTGTATCCAAACAGCATAGTTGCTTTCAACTTTACCAGCCCGGCAGCTACTGGAGCAATTGACCAGGCAGCCGGCACTATCAATTTAACAGTGCCTATGGGAACCGACGTAACCGCTTTAACACCGTCTATCGATTTTACGGGACAATATGTTGACCCAGCCTCAGGAATAGCTCAAAATTTTACTAGTCCTGTCGTTTATACCAGCTATTCACCAGTTACTTTTGAGCCAAAAACCTATACCGTTACGGTAACGCAAAATGTTGGCATCGAGAGTTTCAACCTGTCAGAAATACAGGTTTATCCTAACCCAACATCTGACGTTTTGACTGTTGAAATCGGGGCACCTACAGACATGCAGGTTTCTATTGGAATTAAAGACCTGGAAGGGCGTAACATTCAGGAAATCAATGAGTTATGCTATGTGGGAAAAAATATTTTTGCTTTTGATTTGAGGTCAGTTGCAAACGGATTATATTTGCTTCAAATAAGTTCAAAGGATAAAACAACGATACTTAAGATAGAGGTTTCCAAATAACATTTTGCCATTGGAAACCTGTTTTGGTTAACCCGTTTCGGTTTAAAATCCGTAACGGGTTTTTTTATGTTTTGCATTTTCATTTTAATAGCAGCTAAAATAAAATTATCAGTATATTTTCTGATTAATCATCTTTACCGGAAGCTGTTTTTTATTAATCGAATATTTTTATTGAGTATAAAATATCACCTTGAAAGTTTGGTGCAAAAAAAATCCGGCTCATTTGAACCGGATTGTTATGAGTTGTCGTTTTTCAAAAACGCTCAAGTTTGCTAAAATGGAAATCACTTTCAATATTTGCATTTTCATCACTATCGCTTCCATGAACAGCATTTTCTCCAATGCTGGATGCATATTTTTTTCTGATTGTGCCTTCTTCTGCTTTTGAAGGGTCTGTTGCACCAATTAATTTTCTGAAGTCTTCTACTGCATTATCCTTTTCAAGAATAGCTGCTACAATAGGACCTGAACTCATAAAGTCTACAAGCTCACCATAAAAAGGACGTTCTTTATGCACAGCATAAAATTCACCTGCTTTCTCTTTACTTAACTTAGTATATTTCATGGCAATGATTCTGAAGCCTGCTTCATTAATCATTTGTAAGATTCCACCGATGGAATTTTTTCGAACTGCATCGGGTTTAATCATAGTTAATGTTCTATTTCCTGACATATTATAGTATTTTCGGCCGCAAAGATAGGAATTAACTCTCTCCATTTTTAAAAAATCTAAAAAATGGTGACCTTAGCAGTAAATTTAACATGAAAGACCTCGGACTCCTCTTCAATCATTTAAAGCAACCACGCAGAATTGTGTTGCTTACTCATGTGCGTCCGGATGGTGATGCAGTTGGTTCGGCATTGGCCCTTAAATCCTATTTTGAAATAAAAGGCCATACAGCCGACGTTATTGTTCCTGATGATTTCCCTGATTTTTTGAATTGGATGTTTCAAAGTGAAAAGGCGTTTAATCATCAAAAAAACCCAAAAACATGTTTCGCTGTTTTAGCCAGGGCAGAAGTAATTTTTTTCCTCGACTTTAATGCTTTGAAAAGGATTGAAAATTTAGGGGAGGATGTAAAAAAACTGAACAGACCATATGTGAGTGTCATGATTGATCATCATCGTGAACCCGATTATTTTACTGACTATATGTTGTGGAACGATAAAGCAAGTTCAACCGCTGAATTGGTTTACGATTTTATTCATATGGCCGGAGATGCCGAATTGATTAATACCGAAATGGCTGCTTGTATTTATGCAGGTATGGCATTAGATACCGGTATTTTTCAATTCAGTAATACAACCTCGCGTGTTCATGAAATAGCTGCGCAATTAATGCAGAAAGGAATAAATATTGAACAAATACATAATAATGTATATAATCAATATGGTGAAAACAGAATGCGGTTTGTCGGGTTTTTATTAGCTGAAAAAATGGTCGTAGTTGCTGAACATCGCGCAGCCTATATGAGTATTACCATGGCAGAAGCAGAAAAGTATAAATTGAACAATGGCGATAAGGAGGGTATTGTTAACCTACCATTAGCCATGCGCGATGTAGACATGGCTGTGCTTTTTACTGAAGATAGAGATAAAATTAAAATATCATTCAGGTCAAAGGGTGAAGTGAATGTTGAATTTTTGGCACGAAATTTCTTTAATGGTGGTGGACATAGGAATGCTTCAGGTGGTTCTTCCAAATTATCACTGGATGAAACTGTGAAACGATTTGTAGAAGTGCTACAGGAGTTTGCTCAACAACAAAACAATTGATTTACATAAAAACAGTTATTCGAAATGAAAAAAACAAGTTTATTTTTATTGATGATTATGTTTGTTCAGGCATTAGCGTTTGGACAAAGCGACAAAAAGAAATACAAACATTTACCTGATGGGTTGTATGCAGAAATGCAAACCAGCAAAGGCAACATTTTGTTATTTCTTGAATTTCAAAAAGCACCATTAACCGTTGCTAATTTCGTTGGTCTTGCAGAAGGCAAAATTGAAAATGCAGCTAAACCATTAGGTACACCATTTTTTGATAGCCTGATTTTTCACCGCGTTATTGCTGATTTTATGATTCAGGGTGGTGATCCGAAAAAAAATGGAACTGGTGGTCCTGGTTACGCATTCAAAGATGAATTCCATAGCGACCTCAAACATTCCGGTCCCGGAATTTTATCCATGGCAAACTCAGGTAAGTTTACCAACGGCAGTCAGTTTTTTATTACGCATAAAGAAACACCATGGCTGGATAATAAGCATGCTGTATTTGGACATGTTGTTGAAGGACAAGACGTGGTTAATGCCATTGCTCAAGGCGATATGATAGTGCATGTAAAAATTATCAGAAAAGGCAAAGCCGTTAAAAAATATGATCCGGCAGCTGTCTTCAAAGAATTTGAAACAAAAGGAGATGTGAAAAGAAGTTCAAAATAAAAAAAGGGCGAAAGCCCTTTTTTTTATGCAGTAAATTTCAATTTTTATTTATAAAACCACTTCAAAATAATAAACCTGATTGGTTTCAGCATTCCTGTCTTCAAGCGTCATTTCATTATTGGTGAGCGTTAAAATATTGAACACCCTCGATTGAAATTCATCACTTAATGTTAGGATACTTGCTTTATCACTGAAAATATATATACCGGTAATACTAACAGGTGTTGCCCCTAAATTATATGTCTCGGTATAATCTGAAGTATCAGTAAATGTGATATTGTAATTAAGATAAGTAGAAGTAAATAATGGTGTTTGATCATACCCATCAATTTCAAATTTATATACGGACCATGATCTGCTAATATGATCGGTTGCCTGATCAACGCGAATGTCTTCGCACGAAGATGTCAGGCCGATCAAAAACACAATCATAAATATTTTCCGCATATTAATTCCCATCATATCAAATTAATGTTGCCACCGATGCTTCTGTCGGAAGTGAAGTTTTTTTAATACTTCCCCAACCACCTGCAACATTCACAAAATTATCAAATCCTTTTTCTTTTAAAATAGAGGCTGCCATCATACTGCGATATCCAGCGGCACAATGTACAATATATTTTTTAGTATTATCCAATTCACCCGCACGCTCATCAATTTCGCTTAGTTGAATATTGATAGCATTTACAACATGCTCAGTATCAAATTCACTTGGTTTGCGCACATCTAACACTACATATTCAGGATTATTGTAAAACTGACTCATCTGCTCTGCCTGAATCGTAGTAACGGAATCAATTGCTTCACCTTTGTTAATCCAATTTTCAATTCCACCTTCTAAGTATCCAATCACCTGTTCGTATCCAACCCTTGCTAACCTGATGATAGATTCTTCCTCTTTGCCTTGTTCGGTTACAAGTACAAGTGGTAAATGAATATCCACTAATGTACCTACCCAAACAGCAAACATGCCATTTAATCCAATATTTAAAGAGCCTGGCACATATCCTTTTTCAAAGTTATCTGCTACTCGAGTGTCTAAAATAATGGCACCGTTTTCAATCGCATGTTTAAATGCATCTATACTTAACGCTTTCGTATTATTGGCAATTACCTCATCAATACTGGTATAGCCGTTTTTATTAATTCGAGCGTCTTCAAAAAAGTAGGGTGGTGGCTGAGTTAATCCATCAGTTACAGCGGCAATAAATGCTTCGCGAGTCATTTCCTGCAAAGCATAATTGGTTTGTTTCTGTATACCTATAGTTGAAAATGTTTCTTTGCCCATACTTTTTCCGCATGCACTTCCCGGTCCATGCGCAGGGTAAACAATAACATCGTCGGCTAAAGGTTTTATTTTTTGATTTAATGAATCATACATTTTTGAAGCTAATTCTTCCTTTGTCATTAATCCATCCAATAAATCAGGACGACCAACATCACCAACAAATAACGTATCACCGGTAAATATGCAGTGCTCTTTTCCCTGCTCATCAATCAATAAATAACAAGTAGATTCCAGTGTATGACCGGGAGTATGTAATACGCGAATTTTTATTTTACCAATATTAAATTCCTGACCATCTGTGGCATTAATTACAGTATAAGCAGTATTGGCTTCAGGACCATAAATAATTGCGGCGCCTGATTTTTTTGCTAAATCTAAATGACCCGAAATGAAATCTGCATGGAAATGAGTTTCAAATACATATTTAATTGTTGCATTTCTGCTTGCAGCTTTTTCTAAATAAGGTTCCGGTTCACGCAGTGGATCTATTACAGCAGCAACGCCATCACTTTCTATGTAATAAGCAGCTTCTGCAAGGCAATTCGTGTATAGTTGTTCTATGTGCATGTTGTATATTATTGGCGATAAAAAAATCGTTCAATTAAATTTCTCTTTCAATATCAAATCCTTCTAAATAATCAGCTACACGTTTAAGGAAACTGCCGCCTAACATGCCATCTACAACACGGTGATCATAACTCATACTCATAAACATCATATGGCGAATGGCAATAACATCACCATGAACAGTTTCCAATACAACCGGTTTTTTCTTAATTGCTCCAACAGCTAAAATTGCAACCTGTGGTTGATTAATAATTGGAGTTCCCATCAAACTGCCAAATGAACCCACATTGGTTAATGTAAATGTGCCATCTTGTATTTCGTCCGGTTTTAATTTGTTATTTCTTGCGCGTGTGGCATAATCATTTACTGCAGCTGTTAATCCTACTAAATTCATGCGGTCTGCATTTTTAATTACAGGAACAATTAAATTTCCTGTAGGCAATGCAGCTGCCATGCCAATATTGATATCTTTTTTATAAATCAAATTATATCCATCCACTGAAATATTGATACCCGGAAAATCTTTAATTGCTTTGGCAATGGCTTCAATAAAAATAGGAGTGAATGTTATTTTTTGGCCTTCGCGTTTTTCGAATTTTGGTTTAATTCTATTTCTCCATTCAACAATCGGCGTCATATCCACTTCAACATAAGAAGTTACATGGGGTGAAGTTTTTTTACTCATCACCATATGATCGGCAATTAATTTGCGCATACGATCCATCTCCACAATTTCATTGTTGCCATTTGATGACACTGTTTGTACAACCGGTGAAGATTTTTCTTGCACTACCGGTGCTTGTGTAACCGGTTTTTCAACCTGAACAGTTTGTTGTGTAGTTACATTACCTCTGTTTTGCAGATAATTTAAAATATCTGATTTTGTAACACGGTCATCTTTACCGGTGCCGGGAATACGTTCCAGCTCCGACATAGAAATACCCTCTTCACGGGCAATATTGAGTACTAAAGGAGAATAAAAACGATCACCAGCAATAACCGGTGCCGCTTCAACTTTTGTTTCAACTACAACTTGTTTAGGGGCTTCTGTTTTCACTTCCTGTTTAACAGGCGTTTCAATTACTGCGGCGCCATTTCCATTTCCTGCACCATCAATAATGGCAATTGCCTTACCAATTTGAACCACATCACCTTCTTTGAAGAGAATACTGGTAATTTTACCTGCAAATGGGGATGGAACTTCGCTATCCACCTTGTCGGTTGCAATTTCTAATACGGCTTCATCTAATTCAACAGAATCACCTTCTTTTTTAAGCCATTTTAAAATGGTGGCCTCCATAATACTTTCGCCCAATTTGGGCATAATCAGTTCTTTTTGCGACATGTTTTTCTAATTGCTGTTGTTAGCTATCTATTTCGAAACATGAAGGTCGGGATTCAACAAGTCCGCTCCTCAGGTTTAATTTTCGCAAAAATACTGTCTTTATTATGCTTTAACAAGGTATTCCGTCAACAGTATGCGTAATTCATGTAAAGAAAACATGCTTGCATATTCGATATTCACCTCACGGTTCTTGTTGAAAAAATGTTTTTTCACCCTTTTTTCCGTTTTTGAGCCTACCGCAATAAACACTGTTCCTACATCTTCAGCCTTGCCATCCGCTGTCGGGCCTGCATTTCCGGTTATTGCAATACCGAAATCAGTGCCCAATGCGGATATAATACCATCGAGCATTTCCACCGCAGTTTCCTCGCTAACAGGGGTAAAGTTTTCGAGTGTTGTTGTGGAAACTTTTAGTAAGTGTTGTTTCACTGATTGGTGATAGGCTACAACTGCGCCTCTAAAATAGTCGGAACTTCCCGGAATTAGGGTTATTTTATGCGCTACTTTGCCGCCGGTAATACTTTCTGCCGTTGCTAAAGTTGCCTTCAACATCCTCAATTGGTTGCCAATATGTTGTTCAAGCGGTATAGGTTCTTCGGCATAAATCCCGGCTCCTAATATTGCCCGCATCTGGTTGCTAATAGCAGATAATTCTTGTTCCAGCAGATTTTCATCCTCTCCGCGAGCAGTCAAGCGCAGTTTTACCACTGCAGGTGTAGGTAAATAAGCCAAAGTGATATGCTCTGGTAAAAGAGCTTCTAAGGGTTCTAATTTATTGGCCAAAAAGCTCTCACTTATGCCACTTGTCATAAAATATTTATTTACGATAGCAGGGAAATTAAACCGCTTCATAATTTTAGGTATAACCTGGTTGGTCATCAACCCTTTCATTTCAAAGGGAACACCGGGCATGCAGGCTATCACCGTATCGTTTTTTTCAAACCACATACCCTGAGCCGTTCCAAGTGGATTATCTAAGATGGTACAATTATCAGGATACATGGCCTGGTCCCGATTATTTTCAGTAAACGGTATATTACGTTTTTCAAATGCCGCTTTTAATCGGGCATAAATTTCCTGATGAAAAACAAGCTCACTTTTAAAATATGAACAAATGGTTTTTTTGGTGATGTCATCTTTGGTAGGTCCTAAACCACCTGTTATTAATATTATATCAACTTTACCAATAAAAGTCTCCAGCGTATGTAAAATATGAATGGCATTATCACTAATAGCAACTACTTCATGAATATCTATACCAATAGGTTGAATTTGCGTGGAAATCCAACTGGCATTGGTGTTTATCGTTGTTCCGTTTAATATTTCATCTCCTATAGATATAATAACAGCCTTCATTTTTTGTTTTTTGTAAAAATACAATCCGCATAAGAATATTTACCAGCAGTTATACAATTTACTTGCTGGTATTATCAAATTCGTAATAATGGTTGAACGAATTAAGGAAAGACAATAATTTTGATAAAAGGTTGAATCTTAAAACGATTAAGTTTAAGCCGTTTAACCTGCCAGGTCAATTCCACCATTTTTATTATTATTTATTGCCAAACTCTTGAATCAAAAAAATTTATAACTTGGTGCCAAATTCAAGTTATATGTTCAGAAATTTTTTGCTCGGCTTGCTAACTGTAGGCCTTTTTACGGGCTCTACCTGCGACCCAAAAGTAATGGAAGATGTATTAAACTCAGTGCTAGAAACAACCATTACGGAACAGGAAGTTGCCAGCGGTTTGATGGAAGCGCTAGTTCAGGGTGCTACTAATGGTTCAGACTTGTTATCTAAAGTTAATGGCTATTTAGGTAATCCACAGGTGAAAATCCCATTCCCACCTGAAGCACAAAAAATTGAGACTACATTGCGTGATTTAGGCATGAATAAAATGTGTGACGACGTAATCAACTCATTGAACCGTGCAGCCGAAAATGCTGCTATTGAGGCTAAACCCATTTTAATAAATAGTATCCGTTCCATGACAATTACAGATGCCATGGACATATTGTTTGGGGCTAATGATGCGGCGACTGAATATTTGAAAAAAACAACTACTACTCAATTAACCGCTAAGTTTTCTCCAATTATTGAAAGTTCACTGAATAAAGTAGGTGCAACCAAATACTGGACAGATGCTGTCAATTATTATAATAAAATACCTTTAGTAGCAGACCTGAACCCCGATTTAGAGGCATATGTTACGGCAAAGGCTTTAGAAGGTTTGTTTTATATGGTTGAGCAGGAAGAATTAAAAATTCGTCAGGATCCTGCAGCTCGAGCAGCTGAAATCGTTCAAAAGGTGTTTGGGTATTACGACTCCAATAAATAAGGTATGGAGAATGTGTTGAAAACCTGCACTTAAGTGTTAAACCTTGAAAAAAATTGCACAAAACAGCTATAACTAAATAAAAAGTGCCTTATGTTTGTTGTTTAGAGATAATTAACATAAATTTTACAAATTTTTTGATAATTAACCTAAAAGTCAATTCTATTCATTCAAAACCAAATCTATGAAAAAATTAGCCGCTTTGATGCTGCTGATTCCTTTTTGTTTGGTATCTGTTGCCTTCGCGCAAAGCAGAACCATTACAGGAACAATCACGTCAGCTACAGACAATGAGCCCTTACCGGGGGCAACAGTACTGGTGAAGGGGACTACAACAGGTACAATTACCGATTTAGATGGTAAATATGTATTGGTTGTGCCTCAGGACAAAGATGTTTTAGTGTACACTTTCTTAGGCTTTAAAATGCATGAGGAAACCATTGGTAACAGAAATGTTATTAACGTTGGCCTCGAAGAGGACGTTTTAGGTCTTGAAACAGTGGTTGTAACCGCTTTGGGTATTCCTAAAGAAAAACTTTCGTTGGGTATTTCTACTCAGGAAGTTGGTGGTGACCGCATTGCGAGCTCTGGTGAAGAGAACTTCATTGAAGGTCTTTCTGCTAAAGCAGCAGGTGTTCAGGTTGTTGGTGCTGCAGGTACTCCCGGAGCATCTTCAAAAATCATTATTCGTGGACCTTCAACTTTCACTAACGAAAATCAACCATTAGTGGTAATTGATGGTGTGCCTATTGACAACTCAACCAACAACACTGTTGCGGGCGATTATCCTTTTAATGCTACATTAAATGGTGTAAGTAACTCAAACCGTGCTATTGACGTTAACCCTGATGATATTGAAAGCATCAACATCCTTAAAGGACCAGCTGCGGCTGCACTTTACGGATCACGTGCAGGTTCAGGTGCTATCATCATTACTACAAAACGTGGTAATAAAGCAGGCGACAAAGCAGTTCATATCAATTTCTCTTCTTCATTAGAAGTAAATCAGGTAAGCAATTTACCTAAACAACAAATGTTATATGCTCAAGGAACCGGTGGTGGTAAAATAACCAATCAGGGTGTACTCGAACCAGAAGGTAACTTTATTGAAGCTGATCCGGGTCCTGACCAATTGTGGAATACTCCTGATGATGGTTCGGCAGGTACTGCAAGCAGCTGGGGACCACTGATTTCGGGCTTAGGCTTAACTGCAATTGATAACCCTGCGGAATTTTTCCAAACAGGTATGACTTATAATAATAACCTCGCAATTAGCGGTGGTACCGATAGAGGTTCTTTACGCCTTTCTTTAGGTAATACTCAGGATAACGGTGTTATTCCAAATACTGAATATAACAGAACATCTGTGCGTGTGAATTCCGATATGCGCATTTGGGATAAATTTAGAATTGCTGCTGACGGAAACTACATAAACAGTGGTGGAACAAGAGCACAAAATGGTAGTAACCTTTCTGGTGTTATGTTATCATTAATGCGTACACCAACTAGTTACGACTTAGGTGCAGGTTATGAATATCCAACAGGTGAAAACAGAAACTATTTCTCTGCTTATGATAATCCCTATTGGACAATAAACAACAACCCTTTTACAGATAATGTAAATCGTTTGTTAGGTAATTTCTCAGCTATTTATACACCTTGGGATTGGGCTACCATCACTTATAGAATCGGAACAGATTCTTATACAGATGAACGCAAACAAATTTATTCAATTGGTTCAAACGACCCTGCGAATGCTCCAGGCGGACAAATTGAAGAAAATACCATTCGTTACAATCAAGTATATAGCGATTTAATTGCTACGGCCTCTAAAAATTTAACACAAGATGTTGTTATGAATGTTACGTTAGGTAATAACTTAACTGATATCGACATTAATTATTTATATGCTCGCGGTCGTGATTTAACTATTCCTGATTTTTACAATTTATCAAATGCTGCAGATTTATATGCTAGCCAATCAACTACTAAACAACGCAACGCAGCGTTCTTTGGTGAACTTGGTTTTGAATATCAAAGCATGTTATTCTTAACAGTATCAGGAAGAAATGAATGGTCTTCAACTTATGGTCCTAACCAAGGTTCAGCGTTCTTCCCAGCTGTGAGTGGTGCTTTTGTATTCAGCGAAATTTTAAATACAAATGATATTTGGTCATTCGGTAAATTGCGTTTTGCATATGCTCAAGCAGGTATCGAACCACAACCATATAGTGCAAACACTTATTTCATACCACCACTGTATACTGATGGTTTTACAGATGGTTATAGCTTCCCTTATTTAGGTCAGTCAGGTTTTGGTTACAGCCAATTAAATACATTAGGTAATCCTGATTTAAAACCTGAACGCTTAACAGGAACTGAAGCAGGTTTAGAATTAAAATTCTGGAAAGGCCGTATCGATTTAGATATGACAGTTTACCAGCAAGAATCATCTGATATATTATTAGTTAAACCAATTGCCTCTACTTCAGGATTTAGTTATGTTTACGATAACGCAGGTGCAATGGTTAACAAAGGAATTGAATTAACATTAAATGCTGATATCATCAAAAAGAAAAACTTAACATGGAATATCGGCGGTAACTTTAGCAAAAACGAAAATGAAGTTACACAGTTAGCTGATGGTGTTGAAGAAATTGAAATTGAAGCTGGTTTCGGTGATCCGGGTGCCTATGTAATTGTTGGTCAGCCTTACGGTTTATTATATGGTTCACAATGGGCATATAATGAAAATGGCGACTTATTAATTGACGGTAGTTCAGGTTTACCAATTTTTGATACAGTGAGTGGTGTAATTGGTGATCCATATCCGGATTGGTTAATGAACATCAATACTGCTTTATCTTGGAAAGGTTTAACAGTAAGTGGTTTATTAGATATCAGAAAAGGTGGCGACATCTGGAACGGAACTAATGCCCGTATGAATCGTATTGGTATTTCAGAAGCATCAGGCGAACGCGATCATACTTTCGTAATTGAAGGTGTAATTGAACAAGCTGATGGTTCATATGTAGCCAACGATATCGAAATTGCTCCTGAAGATTATTGGGGTGACTACCTTGGTGATTTTGGTGCATCATCTCAAGCCATTCAAGATGGTGGTTGGGTAAGATTACGTGAAGTTAAATTAGCTTACACTTTCACTTTAGATCCTAAAAATGTAATCAAAGGTTTATCTGTTTCAGCAACAGGTCGTAACCTATGGTTAAAAACCGATTACTTAGGTGTTGACCCTGAAACTAGTTTAACTGGCGCAGGTTCTAATATCTCAGGTTTCGATTGGTTTAACAATCCAGGAACTAAATCTTATTTGTTTAGCGTAAGCGCAGCATTCTAAAACGTAAAAAATTATTAATATGAAAAAGATATTTTTAATATTAACCATGCCGGTAATCCTATTTGGTTCAGGATGTAGCGGTTGGGTTGATGATGTTTCAACATCACCAAACGCACCAACTGAAGTTACCCCGGCTTTGTTGCTAACCGTATCTGAGGTTGCCATGCAATCATTATATACAGGTCAGCTTGCAAGAACCAGTTCAATATTAGTGCAACATTCTGCTGGTAATGATTTCCAAATGATTGATGTTCGCGATTATAAAATCACCGAACAAAGTAATACCAACGAATGGAAAACATTTTATGCAGATGCATTAATCAATCAACAGGAATTAATCAATGTAGCAGGCAACGAAAATCCGTACTACAGAGGAATTGGCACAGTATTAAAATGTATGACCATTGGTTTGGCTACAGATTTTTATGGCGATGTTCCTTATTCACAAGCATTAAAAGGATTGGAAGCTTCAGAAGCTGCATTAAATCCTGCTTATGATTCTCAGGAAAGTATAATTGCAGCTATTCAGTCTGAATTAAATGGTGCTATTAATGATTTATCTGCACCTGCTACTGCAAATGCATTATTACCTGGGTCAGATGACTTCATTCATAATGGTGATGTTGCTATGTGGATTAAAGCTGCTTATATGTTAAAAGCAAGATATGCTAACCGATTAAGTCAACGCGACGCTACTGGTTCTGCAAACGATGCTTTAGCATTTATCACCTCTGCTGGATTAGCTTCTAACGCTGATAATACTAATGCAATATTTGGTATTAATGGTAATGAGTTAAATCCTTGGGCTTCATTTAACACTACGCGTGCTAACTATATCAAAATGGGCGAATTCTTTATTGATATGTTAGAAACAAGCAGCGACCCACGCTTACCTCTTTATGCAACTTTAGATGATGGTGGTGGATATTCAGGTGTGCCTAAAAATAGTGTGGACCCAACAGCTTCTAATACTGGTGAATTATATTCATCAAACGCAAATCCATTGCCACTTTTAACTTATTATGAAATGAAGTTTATTGAGGCAGAAGCTAAATTGCGTTTAGGTGATGCTGCTGGCGCTGCTGCAGCTCATAATGATGCCGTTAAAGCTAATATCCTTGCTACAGTTGGTGCTGCCGATGCTGCTTATGAAGCTGCTAATGCAAGCGAAACTGCGGGAACAATTACTTTAGATAAAATCATGACCCAAAAATATATCGCAATGTTTACCCAATGCGAAGCTTGGGCTGATTATAGAAGAACCGGTTTACCGGCTCTTACGCCTAACCCAGATGCAATTGTTGATGGAATTCCGGTAAGATTCCCAACTTGTATCGATGAACGTTTATACAACTCAAGTGCAGTTGTTATTGGAGATATTTTAGCTCCGGTTTGGTGGGATAATTAATTGACAAATTACCAATACTTAAAAAGGCTGTCATTTTTGGCAGCCTTTTTTATTTGTAGTATTCAACCCATAATTTTATTTTAAGGCTTAAATGATAACACGAATTTTTTTGGTTTAACAATTTAGGCAACCGGTAAATATTTCCTGTTCTGTATTAAAATAATTCTACAGTAATTTCGATATCGGTATTACGTCCTTTATCATCACTGCAACTTATTTTTATTTTACCTTCTTCAGGCTCAAAAAATACCGGTGTTTTTACATCTGCTTCAGTTAATAAACGATCGTTGATATACCAAAACACTTTTTTTACATCTGATGCTACATTGGCACTTAACATCATTTTTTGTTTATCGAGTTTATCAATTAAATATTCCATATTGTTAATGGGAGAAGTAATAGAAGGCGCGCCATCTGAAAATACGCGCTCGCAATCGGGATTGTGTGCTGGGATTAAAGTAATGGGAATACTTTTCGACTCCATCCAGCTAATAATTTCGGGCGAATAGTTGTTGTAGAGTTTTACTTTATAACCCGACTCCGGTAAACAGGTGGTGCAATAACTGAGTTTTTCATTTTCAGTTACTTTAACTTCTACCAAATGATCGCAAATTACATTTTTTGATACGCCGGGAATAAAATAATCCAATACTACATTATCACAAAAATCGGCAGGATTTTTACCTGTAACTGAACAAACATATCTGAATTGAATACTAGATGGCATAGTATTCCATTCCTTGTTATTTTCTTTTTCAATGGCATTAAATAAATTAAATAACAACGGCGTAGCTACATTTGCTCCGGATAACTCTGGAACTCCTTTTCCGGAAAAATTACCCACCCAAACTCCAATAGTATAATTATTGTTGTAACCAATACTCCAGGCATCTTTTCTGCCATATGAAGTTCCTGTTTTCCATGCTATCAAAGGAACATTTTTAGCGTTTTGATAGAAGTTAGGTAAATCTGGCCGTGTTAATTGAGTTAAAATTTCATTCACCATAAATGCTGCATTTGGCGAAATAATTTGAATAGCACTGGTGTCATCATCTTCCTGCAACCATCTAATATGAGCAAATTGCCCGCCATTGGCAAAACTGCTATATAATCTGGTTAATTGTTCCAATGAAACACCACATCCACCCAAGGCTACTGATAATCCTAAATCATTTCTTTTTTGATCAATACTGCTGAAATCGCATTGTATTAATTTATTCAAAAATTTATCTAATCCTAAATCACTTAATGTTTTTACAGCCGGAATATTTAATGAGTGGGAGAGGGCATATTCAATGGTGATATTTCCTTTATAATCTTCATCATAATTTTCGGGACTATACCCGGAATAATTTACCGGAACGTCCGCAATTATTGATTGTGGTGTTTGCAATCCTTCGTCGAAAGCTATGGCATATAACAATGGTTTTAATGTACTTCCCGGGGAACGTATAGCTTGCACACCATCTACCTGGCCGCCATCCAAGGTATTAAAAAAATCACCTGAACCAACATAAGCAACCACCTGATGTGTATGATTATCGATGATAATGGCAGCTCCGTTATGTATATCTAATCCCCATAATTGACGCACATAATCGCCGACTTGTTTTTCTGCCTGCATTTGTTGCTCCGCAATTAAGTTCGACTTAATGATCGGTTTTCCCGGATATTGATATTTTAATCTTGTAGAAAAATGCCTTGCTAATTTTGGACCTTCGGTTCTAAATGCATTAAAGGGTTCGTTTAACGCATCTTCAATTATATCATCAGGAAACAATTCGTCGGACTTAAATCTGTTCAACCATTTATTTCTTTCGCGAATTATTACATCATTATTTACACCCGGACGCAAAGTGGTTGGTCGGTTGGGGATTATCGAAAGTGCAGTTAATTCGGCTAAACTTAATACTTCCGGCGTTTTCTCCAAATACAAAACTGATGCAGCTTTAACACCTTCTATATTGCCACCATAAGGTACAAGGTTTAAATACATTTGTAATATTTCTTCTTTGGAATACAACATGTCGATTTGCAATGCACGAAACATTTCTACAAATTTGTTTCCATAGGTTCTGTCTTTTGGTTGCAACAAGCGGGCAACTTGCATTGTAATTGTGGAGGCTCCTGAGGTACGCGTTCCAGTGGTAATATTATTATACAATGCACGAATAACAGCTCCTGGATTCACACCCGGGTGGCGATAAAAATATTTATCTTCTTTATAAATAATGGCAGTTTGCATAGCCGGCGTTATTTCAGACAACTCTGTCATCATACGCCATTTGTCATCACTGGTTAAAAATGCATTTAATACGGTACCATCACGAGCGGTTACAATTTGTGAATACTCAATATCAACTTGAACAGGGAACAAAATATTTAAGAAAAAAAACAACCCTAAACATATCGCAAAACATAATGCCATTTTTTTTATCCATCGCAAATAACGAAAATTGTTAAATGCGTGTTGAATACGAATAATTACATGATTTAATTGCTTAAGACGTAGGTTCATCAACGAAGATAATGGAACTTGTATTTATTAGGGATTTCATTATACATAATGGTAGTATTGTTCAAACTAAAATCTATCACAATATTAGCAGAAACAGGGATGGATTCATTGTTGTAAAATGCACGAAGTCGTTTATCTAAATCGGTGTAAACAATTACATCTTTATCTGCCTTAATTTTTTCCGGATAAAATGTTTCTGCTATACTTAATTCACCATTACAATATACTTTTAGGTAGTTGTTGTTATCTACATACCATAACAAATTGTCAACAACTTCGTAATGTAAAGGCATTTGCGATTCTAATTCGATGATATTCCCTTTATCGAAAACTAAAAATTGGCCCATGTCATCAATATAGGCTACAATATCATCACCGGCTTGAAATAAGGGTAAAGCATTTTGCATATCATACACCAATTCAGCATTACAATAATTTTCAATGCCATCATCCTCTATACTATAGGGAATTTCAAGGCAGGTGGATTGTGTAACATTAAACAACTCATGAATCATTCCGCCGTAAAACACTTTTAAGTAATTATAACTGTCGATAAATGCTACAATGTTTGCACCGGCAGCAATTTTTTGTGGCATATAATCATCTACATCAACTTTATCACCGTGAAAGTATATTTTAAATTGATCGAGATGATTTACATAGGCAATAATATTATCACCGGCTATAATTTTTTTTGTAGGATGTTGCTCCAGCTCAATAAAGCGATCATTTTCATACACATAAAAATATTCTGAAAAATCGTGCATAGCTGCTATACTGTCGCCAAACGCAAATGGGTTTTGCTGTATGTTCCCCAAATATTTTCGTGCAGTGCCATTGTAAACAGAAAAGCTGCCGCCTGTGGCATAATATAAATAGTAGTCGGTGTTTTTATAAAACGAAGGATTTGAAATTTCGAGTTTTTGTTGCTCGTGGTTGGCATAATAGGTTAAGTTACCGGAATTGGAGATATAAGCGATGCTGTTGGCAGCTGGTTGAGATGAAATTATTCGTTGAGGCTCGAGGTGTATAATCTTACCCCCATCGTTGACATAAAAATCGCCCTGCGCATCGGTATACCCTAACATAGCCTGTGCGGAAAGCACATATGGGTTTAAAAAAGTTGTGAAAACCAGTAAAATACTTACTAAATATGCCTTCATTGCTCAGTATTGCTTAAAAAAACGTTCATTTTCTCATTAAAGGTATGATATTTGTAAAAATTTGAATTAAAAATTCCCACATTATGAAACGAATTATTATGCTTTCGATTTTTACTACGCTGGCAGCTATGTTTACCAGAGCACAAGGCGTTGATGTTAAAACTTTGCCACCAATTGATGAACTTGGCACCGGCACTTACATGGGTAAACAGGGAGGCCTTTACCCCAATGGCAGTAACACTATGCCTGAAGCCTTTTATGCAGATGCAGTGCTTATGGCACAATCGGTACAACCACTCAATAGCCAAGGTAAGCCTGACCCTAACGGGAAAATTGGTCTTATTACTATTGGTGCTTCAACAGTAGCCATGTTTAGCAAAGGTTTGGAAAATATGGTGCCTAATCATAAAGGTGTAAACAAGGAAATCAGTTTTGTTAATTGCGGTATAGGAGGACAAGACCTAAGTGATATCATGGAGCCATCAGCCAATTTTTGGAAGGTTATTGATGGCAGATTATCTGAATCGGGGTTAACTTTTGACCAGGTGCAGGTAATTTGGTTTCAGGAGGATAACTTGCGCAATCGTGAAGACGGTTTTGAAAGCAGGGGAAAACAACTGGTTGATGATTTTACCTACATGGTAAATTTCTGCAAAAAACGTTATCCTAATTTAAAATTATTTTATGTGACCGGACGCCATACAACCGAATTTATGCCGCCGGAAGGAAAAGACAAACACCGCGAGCCAAAAGCATATATTAATGGTTGGGCTTGTAAATGGTTAATAGAAAAACAAATTGAAGGAGATAAATCACTTGCTTATAAAGGCGAAGATGCTGTTGCACCATTAATTTTATGGGGACCTTATTTTTGGACCCAGGGTGATAAACCTCGCACGGATGGTTATACCTGGAACAAACAATTGGTTTCCAACGATGGCGTGCATCCAACTGATTTAGGTATTGAACGTGTCTCAAAAGATTTAGTAGATTTTTGGAGCACAGACCCAGTTTCACAGTTGTGGTTTCTTGAAAATCCAAATGGTGTATCGCCTGTAGCAATTACTGAGGAAGCTACAACTGCAACTGTAGATATGATGCAAATTCAAATTAATAATATGATGGTTCACGCCATTTTATTTGATAGCATAGGAGAACGTTTTCGCATAGCGGTAGTGAAAGATTCGGTTGTAGTTTACAGTAATGAAAAAGCAAAACGTGCAAAAAGTTTTTCAGTTGAAATAAAAGACCCAGGAACTTATAAATATGTAATAAACGATGAGTTTCAACATGTTTATGCTGGACAGTTTAAAATTGATGAAAATATGCAGTTGATGGTAATTACAGATGAAAATACCACTTCCGTGTCTTCAAGCAAGCCTGGTAAAGTTATTGACCCAAATGCACCGGCCTGGGTAGTTAATGGCACCAACAAATTACCGAAATTAAAACGCGTATTAAATGGCCATAGCAACGTAAAAGTTGTTATTACCGATTCAAAAGGGAAAGTAGTTGCTGAGGTAGCAGATGTATTAAATCAGCATACCGATTTAAATGAATTATTGGAAAGAGGGGAGTATGGAATGCAGTTTTTCGATGTTGATGGCACTGCCATTCCACTGCCGGAAGAATTTAATAGTGCAGTAAGAATTAAATATTAATAGTTACCAAAATATTTTGAGCGGGATGTATTTTTATATCCCGCTTTTTTTATTCTAGCACTTCAACACGAATGTCATCCATATAAGTAGCAGTCATCCCATCGGCATTCCATAAGAATATGTCAATTGTAGTGTATCTTTTTTCCGGAATTTCAACATCAAAAAATAAATTACGTTTTTGATTGCTATTCATTAATCGGTGAACGCGAATAAATTTTGTTTTTACCACTTCATCTTCATTTTTAAATTGGATGATAAATTGGGGCATTTTCCAAACATCCCACACTTTTTCAGTAACAAAAAATGTAGCAGAAACACGCAACCACTTACTACCGGTAGTAGGGTTTGGAATTCTGTAAGGTTGAGTGTTTTGATGATTTTTATCTACAAACAAACATTTTTTACCATTTATTACATGCATGGTATCAACATGTAAGGTGTCATATTCCATATTGTTTTCATACAATACTTCACTTTTGTTGCTATCACCTTTGTAAATTTCATCTGTATCTAAAAAACGCTTTATATCATTGTCAATAGATATTCTACCGAATGAAGCCCAAAAATAGGTACGGTTAGTGTTTTCTGCATCTAAAATACCCGCAGGATTATGTGCCTGAATAGTCAGCACAATATTATACCAGCCTGTAAATCCCACGAAACATGCTGTTAATGCCCATATCCATTTTTTAGCCTGTGTCAATGCCTGAAATACCGCTGCAATTGGAAAACTTAATAGTGCATATGATTCAATTAAACTCCTTTGTCCCAAACTACCACCATACCACCAAATAGACCAACTAAAAACAATATAGATATTGATAACAGTAAAGAGCAAAATGGGTAAAAAAAGCGGCTTATAATTTTTATATAAATAGATAAATCCCGGTATAATCATTACCATGAATGGAGTATATAACCACCATCCTTTTTTATAAGAAAAAAAACCTTCAGTGATATGTGGATTTGTCCAGTCAAATGTCTGGTTTTCGTAACTATAAAAAAGGAATTGGCCTGTGGTTATTTTCCAATACAATAACTGTATGCTGCCAATTACTGCTGCAAAGGCAACAAAACTTAATACTTTTAAGCCGTGTTTAAATAATAAAACAAATCTTTCACGTAATGATGTAAGGTTGGTTACTCCCCAAAAAATCGGAATTAAACAAATTAATATATCCGTTGGTCGTATAATAGTCGCCAAGCCACATAATAAGCCTAGTATGATGGCATATTTAAAACTTTGTTTTTCGTAAAATTTGATGGTAAACCAAATAATGCCGGTAAAAACCGTGAACAATAAATTATGTGTCATGGCATTATCTATCGCACTATAATTAAGGTAATTAGTAGCCAAAACAAGTGAAATGATAGTCAGCCCGGTCGCAGTCTCAGAAAAATATTTCAGCAGTATTTTTCGTAATAACCACAAGCCTAAAAAAGCATATAATAAACACCCAAAGCTTATCATCTGTTGATAGGGGGGTGAAAATCCATCGGCATTAATTCCTGTAATATTGGCCCAGATATGCGCTGTGAAAAAAAAGGGTGCGTACATAATCGCAGCACCTATGGTGTACTTCATCGTATAACTTCCATCAGATAATTGAACACCCTGGTAAGCACCCGGCGTATATTGATATTTGTTATTTGTTGCTTCCTGAAATGCTAAGTGATGAATATCATCATAAATAAAAATAGCAGGCAGATAAAAGTAATACCCCGCCACATCATAAGAAATGGTAGCTTCCGTTCCCGGTTTGTTGAACTTAGGGTAATAAGCAACAAATGCTAAAATGAGTAAATAACTTAGCAGTAATGCGATTAATGAAAATCGTTTCATTACTGCTAAGTTAAATTTTATCTTGTAATTTTTACAATACCGGCGCCATTATAACTATGATACTCTTCATTATACATCGCATCGGCCATTACCGGCCCCATTTTAAATACACCCGGTGAAACTGCCCTTACGGTATAATAATAAGTGCTTAATGTTGAACTGGCAGTGGTATAAATATTAATCCTGTCATCACGAATATCTTCATGTTGTGCTGAACTTTGATTTTTAATCCAGTCGAAACTTGAAGTGGCTCTTAAACGGTCATTTTCTATTTCAAACCCTGCAGGTAAAATATCCGTAATCACAACATTATCTACATAAGTACCGGTTGCACTTTCTAAAGTTATCTTCACCACTATTAAATCGTTTTGTTTCACATTTTTTAAATCAATAGAAGTCCCCCAACGATTATAAAACGATTTGCGAACACGTAAATAATTATCTTCCTGCTTAAACGAACCATCGGCAGTAACACCTTTTGTTGTCCAGAAATAATATAATTTACCGTTTCCACTTGTGGTAATCTCAACATTATTATTGATGAGCGATTTATTGTCTATTACCAAATCTTTACCCGTGTATTTTCCAACTTCGGTACCATTAGCTTTTATAGTTGCAGTTACATTCGAATCTTTACTTTGACGTGCGAGTTTACCAAACGCTAAAAACGCAAATGAACGTTCCTGTGTATTTAGGTAATACCGGTTTTTCATCATCTCAGACAGTTGTTGAGCTAAACGACCAATTTGTTGATTTTCAGGATCGGTTTCCAACATACAGTTTAAGGCTATGGCTCTGTCGCGGATAGGAGAGTAGAAACTACCGCCAAATACTTGTTTCGACTCTTCGCCACTAAACTCAGAAGGCAATAATTTTTCATAACTCTTTTTATCTCCTGCTAATAAATATGACATGGCCAATAAATATTTACCATCTAAAGGCACCACACTCAAATTGGCTTTGTAATAATTCATGGTAGAGATTTCTGCTTTACCTGCGAGAGCTAATACATACATACTGTAAAATACTTCTTTGGCAGCCATCTCTTTACTTAAATTCGAATTGTAGTAATACACAAAAGTTTTCTTTTGCTTAAGCATATTTTTCATGTAACCATATGAGCGATTTAACACTTTATCGTCTACATCATAACCTGCTTTTTTGGCTTCATACATAAAATGGGTAGCATAAATAGTTCCCCACCAACTTTCATATCCACCACCAGGCCAATACATCAATGCGCCGTTATACATTTGCATGCTTTCCAATATTCGAATACCTTCCTGAACATTGTAAGAAGGATTTAAATCTTTTGTCTCCTTACCATATATTTCTTTCACCAAATCACCATAATAAATTTGAGGGAATACACTCGAGGTAATTTGCTCGACACAACCATGCGGATAATTAATCAAATATTCCAGATGGTCAGTAAATTGAACAATTGGTGAACGGCTGACTACCAATTTTGCTTTAGCACCATCACCAACAAAATTATTGGTGAGATTGATAGTTTGTGTTTTATTACCTTCCACATACCCTGAGCCTGAATATTTTTGTAAGGATGCGGGAGGACGAACACCGATTTCAATCTCATCGGTAAACGTTTCGTTCAATGCCTGCACTTTTACTTTTACTTTAGCATTTCCGGTTTGCCCTGTTGCCACCATTTTAAATTCCACACGTGATTCTTTATTTGCAGAAGCACTAAAATCGATATTATTACTACCGGCAACTTTTATCGGGCCTTCGGCGCTGATATTTATCTTACCTGATGCATTTTTACCGGTTGTATTGGCCAACGTAACAGGTACTGTAATAGTATCGCCCGGACTTAAAAACCTTGGTAAGGAAGTAGTCACAACAATTGGGTCAGCAACTTTCATATGCGTTTCGCTACTGCCAAACATGTCGTTTTTATAAGCGACCACCATAACACGCAGGTCGCCACTAAATTGTGGAATATCAATATCGAATTTCGCTTTGCCTGATCCATCAGTTTTCAAAATGCCACTCCAGTATGAAACCAGTTTCACGCGATTGGCAGTCATTGGATTTAAACGCGCTCCTGCATCACCACCGTCACCACCACTTAATAATTTCTTTAAATAAATTTCCGGATACAAATACGCATATAAATCGTAACTCATTACACCTAATGCATGTTGCATATAAAAATAGTTGTAAGGGTCCGGCGTTTGGAAATTTTTAATCTGCAAAATACCTTCATCCACAACTGCAACAGTTACTTCTGCATTTGGAGCAGCTTTAATCTGAATGGTTTGTTTTTTATTACTGCGCGAATTTTGATCATGTGTAACCGTTACTTGCATTTTTTTAGCAAGGTTATCTACTTTCAGGTTGGTTATACCATGCGCAACTGTTAATGGTAGTTGACTGTCGTCGGCTGGACGGAATAAAGTTGCAGTTACATACACATTCGGCACAAAACTGTTATCCATTTTTAATTTTAAAGATGCTGATTTCTTTTCTGTGTCTAGATAATAATATTCAAATACTTTATTTCTTTCTACCGTAACTAAAAGTTTACCGTTAAATGGAGCGGTAAATAATAAATTAGCTTCATCACCGACATTGTAATTTTCTTTATCGGCAACGATGTTAATATTACCTTCATTATCTACCTCAAACGAATTGCTTTGTGTATTTCCCCAGCCATAGGCGTAAAAATGCTGACTAACATAAGTGCCGGAATTAGGAAATTTAACGCGTACTTCATATTCACCGGACAACTGAGGTGTAAACCACACAGCAGTGTTTTCACCCTTTATGGTAATGGTTTGAGTGCTTTGTAATTTTTCAACTTTATTGGAACGGTAGGTATAATAAGTTCTGTTTTTTTCAATTACCGTTTCGTATTCATGTTTGATAATTTCCACTTTAGCATCTGAACTTGAAAGTTTATCATCCTTATCCAATGCAATTAACGGAATTTTAATCGATTGTTTTGTTTTGGTATAATAATCGAAATCGCCAATACCAAGTAAGATATTTTGAGTAATAACCTTAAAATCCTTAACATCATATACAGGTCGACCAGATTCATCAAACACAGTTGTCATTACACGTCCGTTTAATAAACCTATATTCACATATTCTGATGGTATTACAAAAGCTACATCGGCTTCACCATCATCGTTGGTTGTGCCTTCCGTTGTTTGTGTCGACAAATACGTTTCGCCACCTGAAATCTGGAAATTATAGTTATTATATTTTTTTGAACTGAAATAGGAGCGATTTAAATTAATTTCAGCTTCCCAGTTGCGATTAGCAGCCGGAGTGCCGTATAAGTTATCTGCTTTAATTGAAGTTTTTACTTCATCACCTGGGTAATATTCGTTTTTATTCAGATTAGAGGATACCTTAATTCTGTCCGGCATAAACTCCTCTACGCTGATATAACTGGTTGTGAGTAATACATCATTAGAGGTATACAACTCAACTGTATAGGTTCCTGTAGTTGCAGTTTTAGGTAATACAATTCCGGTTTCAAATCCACCCTGATCATCCAGCGTTTTTTTCAGCGATTTAAATTCTTTTCCCGAAGGAGATAATACTTTTAGCTTAACCGGAATTCTAGGTAATACTTCCCAGGAATAAGTTCTGATAATACCTGCAATATACATGGTTTCGCCAGGGCGATAAAGGTCACGGGCAGGATAGAGGAAACCATCCATGTTACTTTCATTTAACCGTTTACCGCCCACATCAAAACGCGAGGTGGAAACGATGGTCTGATTAAATGGCAGGAAGTTATAATCTGCACCAGACTCAGCTGTAATTAAATTAACATCAAAGTCAGGTAGATTTTTCTTTAATCCACTAAATTTTGCAACACCATTTTTATCTGTAGTAGTGGTATATAATTTCTGATTATTTGAACTGATAAAGGAAACCTTTACTCCGCTCAAAGGAGTTGCGTTTACAATGGAGTTGGCAAAAACATATAATTCATCTTCAGTAGCTTTCGCAATCAAACCAATATCAGATAATGAAACAATTTGAGCATCAGTTAACCAACGTTTATCTGTGGATGAAACTTTTACTACATAAATACCATTAAATCTTTCCAGTTTATCAATAAAGTCGAGATGTAAAACTCTTGAAGCATTATATTTTTCCAGCTTACTGGTTTCGATTTCTTTCTCATAAACAATATTGCCAAATAATTCGGTGTTTACATCTCGGTAATCGAAATAGTCCCAATATTCTTCTTCTGAATCGTATTCTTCATACCACCTGTAACTAAACCCATCGCGCATAAAGGCGAGCAAGTTGTTTTCATAAATTTTAATTACTTCAACCTTAACTTTGGGCACATTTACTATTCTGACACCTAAATTTTTATTGCCTTTATTACTCAGGTATAACCCTTTCCCATTGGCAAATTCAATCATAGGCTCTAGTTCTCCAAACGTAATACTTTGTGAATATTCATCTATCATTTTACCACCTGCAACACCAAATAATTGTTCAGATAATATAAGGGTGTAAGTAATGTCTGCCTGAAACTCTTCACTTGTTAATATCAAACCATTTGTCGTTTTTTCAATATTTAATGAAACCGGAGGTTGTGTGCTAACCAGATTATTAATATTAGAATTTCCAATTTGCTGATTGGTATATACATGAACAGTACCTGCTATACCGTTATGTTCAGCAGTAATATCTTTTATTTCAAGATTTTCAATAATTGGTATTTCAACCTGCAACTGAATTTGTTTAGGCGTTGAATAGGAACTACCTGGTGAACTGATGCCTTTAGCTAATGCAAATAAAATATCTCGTTCCTCGTGTTTCGGATCCATATTGTGAATAGATACCGTAATTGTTTTTGAAGTTTGAGTCGTATTAATTCGAGTCGATTTTTTTTCACCTGCGTGTTTCACCACTAATGCTTCTGCTATTTTTTTCGCATCTACAGTTGCGTTAAATAATAAATCAGCGTTTAATAATAATTCACCTGTGGCATCTTCTTTGGACCAATATAAATTAGTTGTTTTTAAATCCAGTAATGGTGTATTAAACATTACCGGTTCCTTTTTAACTGCTAGCCGTATATCCGTTTTTTTATAAATTGATTCGCTGACAGCCACCGTATATTTTTCACTTTCGGCAAAGCCACCGGAAGGGGAAAATGTGATTTGGTCGCTTGAAGTTATTTTGAATTTTCCGGCAACTTTTGGCGTAATGGTAAGTAGTTCTTCGTCTGTCCATTTGTCAAATAATGAATCGTTGAACAGATGCTGGTTGAGGGTAAATTCCAGGTTCTGATTCACACTAATTTCTTCTTCGAAATTGGTAGAGTCAATAGCAATAAGGTTTCTGTCGGAATTACATGAATACAAACCGAGTATAAGGATACTCAGCCAAATAGCAGGGGCCCGCATAGTGTTGGGAGGTTTTGAGTAATAGGTGAAATGATTACATAGTAAAACGATAAATCCATCGCTGAATTGTATTGTAATTATACTATTTTTTTGGGAATTGCTAGGTAGTAGATTAATAACTGCTATATGTATCTGTATAAGTGTGTGGGGATTATGGCTGTTTATAAAAAAAGTGGCGAAATAATTTGGAAATCTTATAAAACATAGCTAAAATCGTATCGTCTTACCGATATATTGTTTAACTAAAATATTATAACTATGGTGATTACATTCGACGAGTTACGACACATCAAAGACACGTTACCACACGGCAGTATGGAGCGTATCGCCAAAGAACTTCATTTAGAAGTAGATGCAGTGAGAAATTATTTCGGAGCCGAACATTTTGAGGCCCCGGGCAAAATTGCGGATGTGCATTTTGAAAAAGGTTTGGGCGGAGGAGTAGTCAGACTGGAAGACACGGCCATACTTCAGTGTGCCATGCGCATATTGGAGGAAACAGGCCATGCTCAAACAATGAATTGATTCTTTTCATACTTGAATTATAACCCATTGGTCGTCAGATTAATGGGTTTTTTGTTTTAAGTCCCTGTCTTATAGATAAGGATTCCCGTATCAATCTCCTAATAACAAAAAAAGCATCCCTAAGGATGCTTTTTCATGTATAATATAGTTGCTTAGCCGACAGCTTCTTTAACCAAATCAGCTGCTTCTTTTAACAGAATAGCTGAACGCACTTGTAAACCACTGTCATCTATCATCTTTTTCGCTTCTGTAGCATTAGTTCCTTGTAAACGAACTATGATTGGAACGTTAATATTACCAATTGATTTATAAGCATCGATAATACCTTGTGCAACCCTGTCGCAACGAACAATACCTCCAAAAATATTCACCAAAATGGCCTTTACGTTTGGGTCTTTTAAGATGATGTTAAAGGCTGTTTCTACGCGTTTAGCGTCTGCAGTACCTCCAACATCGAGGAAGTTAGCCGGACTACCACCGCTGGATTTAATAATATCCATCGTCGCCATAGCCAAACCTGCACCATTAACCATACAACCCACATTTCCATCCAATTTCACAAAGTTTAAACCGGCTTCACCTGCTTCCACTTCTGTAGGATCCTCTTCTGTTATATCGCGCATTACAGCGATATCAGCATGGCGATATAAAGCATTGTTATCAATCACACATTTGGAGTCAACAGCAATAATTTTGTTATCTGAGGTTTTTAAAACCGGATTTACTTCTAAAAGTGAGCAATCGTTTCCAACATAAGCATTGTAAAGGCTGGTAGTGAATTTTACCATTTCTTTGAACGCATCTCCGCTAAGACCAAGGTTAAATGCAACCCTGCGCGCCTGAAACGGCATAATACCCACACTGCTGTCAATCCACTCTTTATGTAATTTTTCAGGTGTATGTTCTGCCACTTCTTCAATGTCCATACCACCTTCTGTAGAATATACGATTACGTTTTTACCTTTTTCACGATCAAGCAACACACTCATGTAAAACTCTTTAATCTCGGAAGCTCCCGGATAATAAACATCCTGAGCAATCAACACTTTGTTTACGCGTTTACCTTTTGCCCCGGTTTGAGGAGTTACCAATGTTGCGCCTAAAATGTTACCGGCTTTTTCCTTTACGTCATCCAGGCTTTTGGCCACTTTAACACCGCCTGCCTTACCGCGCCCACCCGCATGGATTTGAGCTTTTACCACCCAAATGTTGGTGCCGGTTTGAGTTTGCAGCTGACGTGCAGCTTCAACAGCTTGTTCAGGTGTGTCAACAGGAATACCTTCCTGAATTTTAACACCATAACGTTTTATGAGTTCTTTGCCTTGATATTCGTGCAGATTCATTTTCGTTTATATTTTGCGCAAATATATTAATAAGCAGCCTGAGTTTGATGTTTTGTGATGTTGATTTACCGGAATATTTAACAGTTTAATCAAAATAACCGTCAAAACAACCAATATCAATGGTTTTCAGCCATTTAGTAACGAAGCAGGAAACCACAAAATATCATAATTGTGTAAAAATGGGTTTTTGGTGAAGGTGGTATGGCATTTCACTATAATTTTGTTGTTGTATCAGCGTTATTAGCATATGAAATACGGAATTTTTGTAATCGTTTTATTCTTTGCAGGGCAGGCTTACGGACAACAAACAAGAATGGATGTTCGCTCTTTACAACACTTAGCCCAGTCGTTTTCTAATCAACAATCTATTCAACCGGCAGATCAACCTACCATATCTAATTTGGGAATTAACTATGGTATGGTAACAACGCAATCAGATGTGGGGACTGATATCCCATCAATTACCAGTGGTTCAACGGACAATTCATGTGATGTTGTAGTGCAGGAAGAATTGGTAGCGGGACGTATGGGCTCAAATGAAAATAAAATTACCACTTTGTCCTTAAATTTAGATAAGATTAAGGGTTGGCTTGTGGCACTCTTTCATAAAAAAGAGTTGGATAATAACTGATACCATCAGTCTAATTTTTAAAGTCTGCAAAAAATAGCTGTTTTATTTTGTCATGCATGTAATAATGACCATCCCGTTTTGTGAGGAAGGTTGCTTACGTCAATTAAATTTTCCACGAAAAAATTGGGAAGTAATATCCGCTAATTATTGAGTAATAATGTTTGGTTCATATACAAACATTAGTCATTCCATTTTAAAAAAACCTATTGTATTTTTATCCTAAATTGAACAGGATGAAAACCAAAATTTGTATTGCCGGAGCAACCGGTAAAATGGGTTCGCATTTGTCGAAAGCCATAGCCGAAACGGCAGATATGACTATTGTAAGCGCTTTGGCAAAAAACTACAATCAGCAGGATTTAGGGACTGTTTTAAACCTGAAAAATATTGATGCGCAAATTTTTGATGATATTATTTTCGCGCTAAAAAAGAAACCGGAAATATTAATTGACTTTACGCATGCTGAAGTGGTTAAACGCAATGTGATTTATGCCATTCAGGAGAAAGTAAATGTGGTAATTGGCACCAGCGGTTTAACTGAATCCGATTTTGAGGAAATACATGCTTTGGCATTAGAAAATGGAGTAGGGGTAATTGCGGCGGGTAATTTTTCATTATCTGCAGTACTAATGATGCAATTTGCAGAAATGGCAGCCAAACATTTTCCAAGTTGGGAAATAATTGAATATAGTTATGATGGCAAACCCGATGCTCCAAGCGGCACTGCAAATGAATTAGCAGGACGTTTAGCGAAAATTAAATTACCGGAACAAAAGGTGCCTTTAAATAATGTAGTCGGCAAAACTGAAAGCCGTGGAGCGAATGTTGAAGGCACACAAATTCATGCTGTACGCTTACCGGGTTTCAACAACTCGTGTGAAATTATATTTGGAACCGGAGCCGAAAGATTAAAAATACGACATGATGCCATTGACCCGACAAAACCCTATATAGATGGGGCTTTGCTGGCGCTGCGTAAGGTAATTGGATTAAAAGGTCTGTATCGGGGTTTGGATGCTGTTATGAAATTGTAATTAAATGATAGTGCAAAACAGCAAATACAAAACCTGAATTAATCAATACAGCTTTTTACCTCAAATAATTATCCAATTATTAATGAGCGCATTGAAATTGAACCTGCTGTAGTTTTATCATTAAAAAACCGAAGCGATTCATTTTTTTCCTGTAGTGCAATGGTATACAACAATGGTAAATAATGGTCGTTGGTAGGAACAGATAATTCTGCTGCTTTACCAAGCGTTTTATAATTAATAATTGGTGTATGATCGCCCTTTTCTAAAAGCTCTTTTATTTTGGTATCAAATTCTATCGCCCAATCGTAGGCGATATCCTGCATGGTAAATAAACGTAAATTGTGTACAATATTTCCACTGCCAATAATTAAAACACCTTTTTTTCTCAATGCCTTTAATTCCTGCGCTAATTCGTAGTGATATTGTGGTTGTTGGTAATAATCTATACTCAATTGAAATACCGGAATATTGGCAGCCGGAAACATTTTATTTAATACACTCCAACAGCCATGATCCAAACCCCATTCATTGTCGAGTTCCACTTTTGTTTTGGTGATTAATTGTTGCGTAGTTGCGGCAAACTCAGGTGAGCCCGGTGCGTTATACTGCACATCAAATAATGCTTGCGGAAACCCACCGAAATCATGAATTGTTTCAGGATTTGCGACTGCACATACCCTTGTACCTCTGGTTAACCAATGTGCCGATACACACAAAATGGCTTTAGGAACCGTAAGTAATTTTCCTGTCGCTGCCCAACCTTGACTAAACTCATTGTCTTCAATGGCATTCATAGGGTTGCCATGGCCGACAAATAATACCGGCATGGTCACGTCTGTTTCTTCCGAAAACTGATCTTTAAATTGATGTAGTTGCATAGAGCTCAATAATCCTAATCCCCCAAAACCGAGGGCGCCTGCTTGTATAAATTTCCGGCGGTTCATTAGTAGGTAAAATTAAATAAATATTTCCACATATATATGTATATACATACATTTTGAACGCCGGGCAGCAAAAAAAAGTTCAAAAGCTGCTATTTGGGGATGGAAAATGCCCTTTCAACCATACAATTGCAATAAAATGCTTTACTCTGGTTAAAAAACTCAGGCAATTGCAGTCACCACCGATAAGTTATTACCTTTGTGTCTCAATTTGTAAAGTTATGAGCAGTAAAAAAGTTGCCGATTCGTTTACCACATTCACCGAAATAGTTATGCCCAACGACACCAACCCGATGCATAACCTGATGGGTGGTAATTTGCTGAAATGGATGGATATTGCCTGTGGTATTTGCGGTGGTAAACACGCTAATAAAATTGTGGTTACTGCCGCCGTAGATAACGTTTCATTCAGTCGCCCTATTAAAATAGGAGATATCGTGACAATTACAGCTCAGGTAACCAGAGCTTTTAATACCAGTATGGAAATTTTTGTGGAAGTTTTTAAAGAAAATTTCCGCTCATCAGAAAAAGTAAAATGTAATGAAGCATTTCTCACTTTTGTTGCTTTAGATGATGATGGTCGCCCTGTGACTATTCCTGAATTAATACCTGAAACCGAAGACGAAAACCGTCGTTATATTTCTGCATTAAGGCGTCGTGAATTGCGTTTAGTGTTAGCAGGCAGAATGAAACCTGAAGAAGCAAAAGAATTAAAAGAGATTTTTTTGCAGTAATTTATTTTTGTTTTATCATTTAATTTGTTGCTTTTGTGAGACTTTATGGTTGAAAAAATAATAAGTAGTAAATGCTCATAAGGGTGTCAAGGTATTTGTAATTTAATTTCTGAACTATTCCTAAAGTTAAATCTATAACACCTGATTTAGTAGTGCAACTTATGTTGTTTTGACATAAAATTGGAAGCTGAATTTGGCCTACTTCGCAATCCTCCAAAAGCCATAGGTTTTATTCCATTTTCATATACCATTTGTCTCCGGATTGACTTTTATCACCTCCGTAAATGACGTCTGTCATGTGGTGTAAACTGATTTCTTGAGAGGTTTACTTCAATTTCGGGTCAGCCCGTAATTTAACCACCAAAATCGTAAATTATGTCAGACATACTTGAAACAGTAAAACCAATTGAAACTGCTCAAAATGAGATAGAATCACCGGTTCGCGATATTATGGATGGCAATGAAGCAGCTGCTACCATTGCTTATAAAACCAATGAAATTTGTGCAATTTATCCCATTACACCTTCATCGGCAATGGGTGAATTTGCAGATGAATGGTCGTCAAAAGAGCTCACCAATATTTATGGGCAAGTACCTAAAGTTATCGAAATGCAAAGTGAAGCCGGTGCTGCAGGTGCCATTCACGGTGCATTAACAGGTGGGGCTTTGTCTACTACTTTTACCTGTTCACAGGGTTTATTACTGATGATTCCCAATATGTATAAAATTGCAGGTGAGTTAACACCTACTGTATTTCATATTGCAGCAAGAGCATTAGCTACGCATGCTTTATCCATTTTTGGTGACCATAGTGATGTTATGGCATGCCGTTCAACCGGTTTCTCCATGCTGTTTGGCAACAATGCCCAAGAGGCAATGGATATGGCATTAATTGCACAGTCCGCTACATTAAAATCACGCATTCCTTTTTTAAATATTTTTGATGGATTCCGCACTTCTCATGAATTAACTGAAGTGGAAATAATTCCGGATAGTGTTATTCGCAAAATGATAAACCTGGATGATGTGATGGCACATCGCCGCCGCTCATTAAATCCTGCTAATCCTTTTATTAAAGGAACTGCACAAAATCCGGATGTATTTTTCCAAAGTCGCGAAGCTGCCAATAAATATTATTTAAATGTGCCATTTGTGGTGGAACAAACTATGCAACAATTTGCACAACTCACCGGACGCAAATACAAATTATATGAATATTATGGTGCTGAAGATGCAGAAAAAATAATCATCATCATGGGCTCCGGTTCCGGTGCTGTTCATGAAGTGGTCGATTATTTAAATGCAAACGGCCAAAAAACCGGTGTGCTCACCATTCGTTTATTCCGTCCATTTTATATCGCTTCATTCATTCAGGCAGTTCCTAAATCAGTTAAAAAAATAGCTGTTTTAGATCGTTGTAAAGAACCGGGTGCAATAGGCGAACCACTTTATTTAGATGTAATTAACGCCTTTAATGAAGGATGGGATGCTGCAACTCCAAAAATTATTGGCGGACGTTATGGATTAGCCTCAAAAGAATTTAATGCAGCTATGGTAAAAGCAGTATTTGATGAGCTGGATGCGCCAAAACCTAAAAATCATTTCACTATTGGAATTAACGATGATGTTACCAATACCAGTTTAGCAGTTGATCAAAGTTTTTCATTAGAAGCTCAACATTATTTCCGCGGATTATTTTTCGGATTAGGTGCTGATGGAACTGTAAGTGCAAATAAAAATTCCATTAAAATTATTGGAGACGTAACCGGTGATTATGTGCAGGGGTATTTTGTATATGATTCGAAAAAATCCGGCAGTTTAACTGTTTCTCATCTGCGTGCAGGCAAAGAACCAATTCGTTCTACTTATTTGATTAATTCTGCCAATTTCATTGCATGCCATCATTTTAATTACATGAAAAAATACGACATCTTGAAGGATGCAGAACAGGGTGCAACATTTTTGTTAAATGCACCTTATCCGAAAGATGAAGTATGGTCGATGTTGCCTGAAAAAATTCAAGAGGAAATTATTCATAAACAATTAAAATTATACGTAATTAATGCAACCGCTGTAGCAAAAGAAACCGGCATGGGTTCGCGTATTAATACTATTTTACAAACATGTTTTTTTGCCATTAGTAATGTAATGCCAAAAGAGGTGGCTATTGGTAAAATAAAAGCAGCTATTTATGAATCTTATTATAAAAAAGGGGAGAAGGTAGTTCAAAAAAATTATGAAGCGGTAGATAAAACACTGGAAAATTTATTTGAATTACATTATGCACAATATGCAATTGGGAAAATTCAAATAGACGCTCCTGTTCCGGATAATTCACCTGATTTTGTTAAATCGGTATTGGCGAAAATTATTGCCGGAGAAGGCGATGGTTTACCGGTTAGCGCTTTTCCTGTCGATGGATTATATCCTTCAGGAACAACCAAATTCGAAAAACGAAATATTGCAGAAAATGTTCCGGTTTGGGATGCAGATTTATGTTCACAATGTGGTAAATGTTTCCTCATTTGTCCGCACGCTGCCATTCGTTGTAAAGTATATGAAAAAGAAGAATTACAACATGCTCCTACAACATTTAAATATGTTGACCCAATAGGAAAAGAATTTTTTAAAGACCATGAAGCTTATACATTACAAGTGAGTGTAGAAGATTGCACAGGATGTAATTTATGTGTGGAATATTGTCCTATAGAAAGTAAAACTCAGCCGGGTCATAAGGCAATTAATATGGTTGATAAAATGGAATTGGTTGAACCTGAACGCGAGAATTGGGATTTCTTTTTATCATTACCGGATATCGACAGAACAAGAGTAAATAAAAATACCGTAAAAGGTACACAGTTTTTACAACCATTATTTGAATTCTCAGGTGCCTGTGCCGGATGTGGTGAAACACCTTATTTAAAATTACTCACTCAATTATTTGGTGAAAGGATGATTGTTGCCAATGCAACTGGTTGTTCATCTATTTTTGGCGGTAATTTACCAACCACACCTTGGTCGCAAAATAATGAAGGGGAAGGGCCTGCCTGGGCAAATTCGTTGTTTGAAGATAATGCTGAATTTGGATTGGGCATTAAACTGGCAACAGATAAAAAACGTGAAATTGCCAGACAATTATTATCGGAAATGCGTGAAGAAGTAGGTGAGGGGTTGGCAGATAATATTTTAGCGGTACATGAAACTGATGAAAGTGCAATTAAAAATCAGAAAAAAGATATTATAGAATTGAAAAAGAAATTGCGCGATATTAATCATATCAATGCAAAAATATTATTACAACTCGCTGATTTTCTGGCTGAAAAATCTATCTGGATTATTGGTGGTGATGGTTGGGCTTACGATATCGGATTTAGCGGTTTAGACCATGTGTTATCAACCGGCGAAAATGTCAATATTTTTGTGTTGGATACAGAAGTGTATTCTAACACCGGTGGACAAAAATCCAAAGCCTCGCCATTAGGGGCAAGTGCGAAATTTTCGATAAATGGAAAACGTACCGGTAAAAAAGATTTAGCATTGCAGGCTATTGCACATGGAAAAGCTTATGTAGCACAAATTGCCATGGGTGCTAACGATATGCATACCGTAAAAACAATACAGGAAGCTGAAGCGTATCCGGGACCATCCATAATAATTGCATACAGTCATTGTATTGCTCATGGTTATGATATGTGTCATGGTAACGACCAGCAAAAAAATGCGGTGAATTCAGGTTATTGGCCTTTGTTTAGATATAATCCGTTGAAAGCAAAAGGGGAACGTTTTGTGTTAGATTCAAAAGCGCCAACATTGCCTTTAGGTGAATTTATGTATAATGAAAACCGGTTTAATTTAATTAAAGCAAAAGATGCGGAACTGGCTGATACATTTTTACATGAAGCGGAGCATGATATTCATGATAGGTATGAGCGATTGAATTTATTAAAAGGGCTGTGATTGCCGGGAAGGCGGGAAGAAGGGAAGTTACGGGGATTAGTTTTTTCCGCTAACTCCCTTTTTCCGCGAGAACCAAAAATTTAATTATCAATACTCTTCCATCTCATTCGGGAAGTCGTTGGTTTTTACGTCGTTGATATATTGACCAACTCCTTTTTTGATGTCGTCATACAAATTTAAATAACGCCTTAAAAAACGCGGTTTAAATTCTTTGGTGATACCAAGCATATCATGCATCACTAAAACCTGACCATCAACTTTACCACCGGCACCAATACCAATAACCGGAATATGTAATTGTTTGGCAACTTTTTCGCCCAGACTTGCAGGTATTTTTTCCAGGACTATCGAGAAACAACCTAATTTTTGTAATAAATCTGCATCCTCACACAACTTAGCCGCTTCATCTTCTTCAGTCGCACGAACCGTATAAGTGCCGAATTTATAAATCGACTGTGGAGTAAGCCCAAGATGTCCCATCACAGGAATCCCGGCACTCAGAATGCGTTCAACCGATTCTTTTACTTCGCGACCGCCTTCTAACTTAACCGCATGCGCACCGGATTCTTTCATGATACGTATTGTAGAATCGAGTGCCACTTTCGAATTACCCTGATAGGAACCAAAAGGTAAATCTACCACTACCAAACAACGTTCAATTGCCCTCACCACACTGGAAGCATGGTAAATCATCTGGTCAAGCGTAATAGGCAACGTAGTTTCATGTCCCGCCATAACATTGGAAGCACTGTCGCCAACCAATATCACGTCCACACCCGCATCATCCAATATTTTAGCCATACTGAAATCATAAGCGGTTAACATCGAAATTTTCACCCCATGCTCCTTCATTTCCTGAAGGGTATGCACTGTTACACGTTTCACTTTGCCAAAATCGGGAGTTGCTGCAGACATAGTCTTTGTTGTTTATTCGGGCGAAAGTTAGTGTTTATTTTTGGATTGAACAGGCTGTTGAAATTGGGGCCATGATTTGGAATACTTTTTGTATATGAATTTATTATTAATATATAATAACTTGATTAACAAATAGTTATAATTTAAATTCAACCTGATTGCACTAGTCAAAAGGCAATTTGTGTAATTTGTAAAAGCTATTTAAATCTTTGATAAAACCTAGTTTACCGGCTTATTTAGCGGTAACTTTGCAGCGATTTTAAAAAAGACTCCTATATGAACAGACTGTCCGCGTTTTTTATCTTAATTACTGCATCAATTCTTACAGTTACCGGTTGCGGAAAAGAAAAAAAACAACGTGAATTTGCACAAAACACTATTGTGTATGATACACAACTGCCAAACAACGAAGCAATGGCGAAGTATTTGGCTGACTGCAATAATATTTATTTTAAACATCCAAAAAATCGTTTTGCAAGCAGTATTCGTGCAACAGATTTTGAAAAAGCTACCCCACCAAAAGAGGCGAAAAAATATGTAGAATGGAAAAAGGCTATTGGAGATGAATGGTTATTTGCTGGGATGACAGAAAAATCAATTGCTGCATACGATGAAGCCATAAAAAAAGCAGAAGCGGAAAAAATTAAAGGTGATTTGCTTGATGAAATTAAATACATGAAAGCAGTCGCTTATATGCGTTTAGGTGAACAAAAAAATTGTATTGCATTACACACTGCTGAATCTTGTATTTTTCCTATTCAACAAGGTGGTTGGTATCAGGTAACAGACCCAACAAAAGTGGCTGTTAATTTATGGTTAGAAATTCTGAAAGAAAATCCGGATGATTTAACATCAATGTTTTTGTTAAACATTGCCTATATGAATTTAGGTCAATATCCGAATGGTGTTCCTGCCGAATACAGAATTAATCCTGAAGAATTTAAATCATCATACGACATCGGACGTTTCGTAAATATCGCGGGAAATTTAGGAATAGATTTTATTACTGCATCAGGTGGTGTTTGTGTTGAAGATTTTAATAATGATGGCAACCTCGATATTATCGCTTCAGGTTGGTTTTTAGATGAACAGGTAAAGGTCATGTTTAATAATGGCGATGGGACATTTAAAGATGTAACTGAATCTTCTACACTGAAAGGAATTACAGGTGGTTTAGATATGAAATGCGCCGATTATAATAACGATGGCTGGATGGATATTTTAATTCCAAGAGGCGCTTGGTGGAACGACTTTGGCAAATTACCCGCTTCATTAATTCGCAATAATGGAGATGGCACTTTTACGGATGTAACATATGAAACAGGATTAATGGAACATTTATATCCAACACAAGCTTCTGTATTTGCCGATTTTAATAACGATGGCTGGTTAGATATTTATTTTGGAAATGAAACACGCCGCGATACAGAAAAATATCCTTGCGAATTATTTTTAAGTGATGGAAAAGGCAAATTTAAAAATGTTGCCAAAGAAGCAGGTGCTGATATATTATGTTTTGCAAAAGGTGTTGCGGCTTCTGATTATAATAACGATGGTTATATGGACATCTGTATTTCCAGTCAGGGAACAGAAAACTTTTTATTGCGTAACGATACAGGAAAAAATGGCGGTAAAATTAAATTTACCGATGTGACGAAAGAAGCCGGAATTGGTCTTCCAATTAAAAGTTTCCCTGTTGCATTTTTAGATTTTAATAATGATGGCTGGCAGGATTTAACTATTCAAACTTATGATGCAGAAAATTGTGACTACGACAATGCTGCAGAATATTTTAATAAACCTGTTAAAGGGGAATATTCTATTCTTTATAAAAATAATGGTGATGGCACCTTTACTGATGTTACCAAAGAAATGAATATGCAGGTTGCTATGACAGTTATGGGTTTAAGTTTTGGTGATTTAGATAATGATGGTTGGCTCGATATTTATTCTGGCACAGGCACACCAAACTATACGTCTCTTGTTCCTAAAAGAATGTTCAGAAATAATGAAGGTAAATCATATCAGGATATCACCCATTCCGGTGGATTCGGACATTTACAAAAAGGTCATGGTATTGGTTTTGGTGATGTAGATAACGATGGTGACCAGGATGTTTATGAAGATATGGGTGGTGGTTATGAAGGCGACGGTTTCCAGGGTGCTTTTTACGAAAACCCGGGTAAATCTGGCAATAATTGGGTGAGTTTACAGTTGGAAGGCGTTAAAGCTAACAAGTCCGCAATGGGTTCAAAAGTGAAAATTACCGTAGAAAATGCAGATAAATCGACCCGCGACATTTATGTTGAAGTTACCAATGGCGGTAGTTTTGGCGTAAATTCTAATCGCCTTGAAGCCGGTTTAGGTAAAGCAGTTGCCATCAAAGCGATTGAAATTAGCTGGTTGGGGCCAAACACCAAACAAATTATCACGGGTGTTCCTATGAATTCATTTGTCAAAATAAAGGAAGGGGAAGCCGCTTTCGAAATATTGCCTTTAAAGAGTTATAAATTCGCTGCAATGCCTATGGATACTATGATGATGCATCATGGACACCAAATGTAAGCACTGCGATTTACAAAAGTTTTGCAGTGCCGTTAAAAAACTTTTAACTGTATAAACACATAAAACACGAACAAACCGCTCATAAAAGCGGAAATTTGCACTATCAATCAAAATGTTATGACTACTAAAACCAAACGTATTTTAATTATTTCAGGCGTTGCCATTCTTGTTTTGGCAGCAGGCTCGTATGTTATGAAAAGTAAAATCATGGCCCTCGTAAAAGGCAATGATAATAAACGAGTTGCTGCACAACAGTCTGCCGATATCAAAGAAATTCCGTGGACAGCTACAGAAAACACCAATCAGGCAATGATTGATTATCTGCATAAAGTGTATGATGCAGTAAATAAACCGGGTTTGCGTTTTATGAATACTGCCATTGCTGAAAGTTTATTGGCATTGCCTGTACCGGAGGACGCTACAGGAAAATACCAATGGTATTTTGACGTGTGTAATCAATTATTAAACTGTGGTCGCGTTAACGAAGCTGTTGCTAAAATTGATGAGTTTGAAAAATCACCTCAGTTTAAAAAATTGAGTGATGCTCAATTTGGCGGATGGTATTATACCAAAGGGTTAGTGTATTTACGTTATGGTGAAGTTGAGAATTGTATCGGTTTGCATAATGCTGAATCTTGCATTTGGCCTTTATCTAAAGCAGCTCAAAGTATGAAAAAAGATGGCCCTACAATGGCTGTAAAAGCATATACGGATTGTTTAAAATATGAGCCTGAAAATTTATCTGCCATGTGGTTAATGAATATTGCTTATCAGCAATTAGGTACTTACCCTGAAGCAGTTCCTTCTCAATGGTTAATAAAACCGGAATCCTTTAAATCTGAATACGATGTTCCACGTTTTAAAAATGTTGCGATTGATTTAGGTGTAGACAATCCAAATATGTGTGGTGGTGTTATTTGCGATGACTTTAATAATGATGATTTAATCGACATATTCACTTGCGGATGGGGATTAAAAGAAAGAAGTTTTCTTTTATTAAATAAAGGTGATGGTACATTTGACGATATTTCGAAAAAAGCCGGTTTAGATGAATATCCCGGTGGATTAATGATCCAGCAAACTGATTATAACAATGATGGTTGGTTAGACGTTTGGGTTTCGCGTGGTGCATGGTATAGCAACTTTGGTATTTTACCAAGTTCGTTATTACGCAACAACGGTGACTCTACATTTACAGATGTAACTCGCGAAGTAGGTATCTGGACAACACGTCCTTCTCAAGCTGCCACATGGGCTGATTTTAATAACGATGGCTGGTTAGATTTATATATTGGCAACGAAGCTTCACGTAAAGGTGATAAAATTAACGACTGCCAATTATGGATAAATGAAAAAGGTAAATTCCGTGAAATTGCTAAAGAGGCAGGTATTAATGTTAACTCATTTGTAAAAGGTGTAACCTCCGGTGATTACGATAATGATGGTGACGCTGACGTATATATTTCTGCTAACGGATTTAAAAATTATTTATTCCGCAACGATACGAAAAAAGGCAGCAATAAAATGAAATTTACAAACGTTACCAAAGCAGCAGGTGTGCAAGGTCCTGAATCTAGTTTCCCTTGTTGGTTCTTCGATTTTGATAATGATGGTTGGTTAGATATTATGAACTTTAGTTATTCTGCAAATATTTCAGATAATGATATTCCTGCTGAATATATGGGCAAACCAACACAAAGTGATAAAACTGCATTATATCGTAATAATGGTGATGGTACATTTACTGATATTGCCGGCAAAACCGGATTAGCTAATCGTACCTTCCTTGTAATGGGATCAAGCTATGGCGATTTTGATATGGATGGATGGATTGATTTTTATGTTGGAACAGGTAAACCTGATATGCGCAGTTTAACACCAAATAGGATGTTGCGCAACGATGGTGGTAAATACTACCAGGAAGTTTCAACTGCTGCAGGTGTTGGCGTTTTACAAAAAGGTCACGAAATTTCATTTGCAGATTTAAATAACGATGGTTATCCTGAAATTTTCGCCCAAATGGGTGGTGCTTATGAAGCATCAGGATTTTACGATTGTTTATTCGAAAATCCTGCATCTTTCCAAAACAACTGGATTTCAATCGATTTAACAGGAACAAAATCTAATAAAATTGCACGCGGTGCACGTTTAAAAATTACGACAGTTGAAAACGGTAAAGAACGTAATATTTACGAATGGGTTACCCAAGGTTCCAGCTTCGGTGCAAATAGTTTACGTCAGGAAATTGGTTTAGGAAAAGCTACTGCTATTAAACAAATCGAAATTACCTGGCCAACAAGCGGAATTAAAACTGTATTAAAAGATGTAGCAATGAATCAGTTTATTGCTGTTACAGAAGGCACAGAAGGATTTACTCCAATTACTTTAACTCCATTTGTATTCCAAAGCACACCGGAAAAATCATTTACGCATAAAATGATGATGACGATGGATCATGGTGACAACGCCAGATATATGAATATGCAACATGAAAATATGGTTCATTAATTAAATCCAATACTATAAATATTTTCTGAGGCTGTCTGCAAAGGCAGCCTCTTTTTTTGTGCCGGTTGTGTAGTGTAATTAAAACGAACGAGTGTTGTTTCTCGCAAAGACGCAAAGTGATTTATTTTTAAATTAAAAACCATTTCAAGCGCGCAAAGGTATAATTGGTTTAAATGCTCCGGGGGGAATAGTTAATGTTGTTTCTCGCCAAGGCGCAAGGTAATTTATTTTTAAATAAAAAACCATTTCAAGCGCGCGAAGGTATAATTGATTTTCCACCTCCGCGCCTCAGCGTGAAACAACCAACGCAGGTTCACGCGGAAAAAGGGAGAAAGCGGAGCAAAACATACAATGGTTTCCCATCTTTGTGCGCTTAAAAACAATCCATATCATACAACCTATAATCAATAAAACTTCGCGCCTT
>DAORKJ010000001.1:34931-67931 GCA_035439505.1 Chitinophagales bacterium | reverse complement strand
GCGCTTAAAAACAATCCATATCATACAACCTATAATCAATAAAACTTCGCGCCTTGGCGAGCAACAATTGGTTTCCCAGCTCCGCGCGCTTAAAAACAATCCATATCATACAACCTATAATCAATAAAACTTCGCGCCTTGGCGAGCAACAATTGGTTTCCCAGCTCCGCGCGCTTAAAAACAATCCATATCATACAACCTATAATCAATAAAACTTCGCGCCTTGGCGAGCAACAATTGGTTTCCCAGCTCCGCGCGCTCAAAACATACTATATCGCACATCCTACAATCCCAACCTCTCCGCGCCTCCGCGTGCAACTGCATTGTGCCATTTGTTTGCCATCTTTTTGTTATCGCTGTGTCATTTATTAATTTTACTATTCACAACATCCAACAGGCTATTATATTTGATTAATGTCACATCAATTAGCAAAATGGTTTATTGCAGGAATATTGCTTGCCACATTATTTTCATGTGAAAGTGATTTTGACATTAATGGCGATTATATCGAAAAAGTAGTAGTATTCGGATTATTAGATTATGGCGAAGACACCAATTTCATCCGCATTGAAAAAACGTTTTTAGAAGCCAATACTAATGCGATATTGTTAGCTGCTAATTCAGAACAAATATTTTATGGCAATAATGAATTAGAAGTGTATTTGGAAGAATGGAATAACGGGATTTACCAACGCACCATTCCTGTTACTTATGTGGATGGCGATTCACTTGGTTTAGAAAAAGAAGAAGGTGTATTTTCTACTTCACCCAATATTTTATATCGCATTACTACACCATTAGACAGTACGAGTGCTTATACCATTTATATTATTAAAACATCCACAGAAGATACGATAACAGCCACCACACAACTTGTTCAAAATTATCATTTGTATTTCCCCACCTATACCACCTCGTATGTGAATTTCGCAGATACCGGAAAAATGACCTATACATGCAAACAAGCAGTAAATGCTATGTTGTATGAATTAACAATGGATTTTAATTATTATGAAAAAAATGTAATTACAGGCGATTCTGTTTTAAAAACGATTAATTGGCAAATTTTTAATAATAAAGAGGGCGATAATATTGAAGGCAATGGCAATATCAGTTATGTGGTATTACGCCATGCATTTTTTAATTTTTTAGCATCAAGCATTGATGAAAATCCCGATGTGATTCGCACAGCGGTTAGTGTTAACTATCATTGGTATGCAGGGGGAAAAGAAGTATATGATTTATACTTGAATATGCTGGCAAATGTGGGAATTAATCAGGAATATATTTCACCTGAATACACCAATGTAAATGGGGGAATAGGATTATTTTCATCCAGGCATGGACAGCATGTAATGGATCTGTCGTTATATGAAGCAACAATAGATTCTATTGCCTGCGGCAGTATTACCGGTAATTTAAGATTTCTGTCAAGTCCGGCTAATCCGGCTTATCCAGGTTGCTCGTTTTAATAAAAGTTCTGTATTAGTCGCAATAAGGGAATCCAAATGTTGCACCATCAGGGGCAAAATTTAATCCCCCTGTTACTACACTGCAAGCAATGGAGTCTCTAGTTTGTAAAGTTAAAGGATAAATTTTTCCTTCTTTATGAAAACGGCTGGATAAAATGCCAAGGCCTCCGTTTACATTTGAATATGCTTGAGTAATTTGACCTTCAGTGATACCTAAAGTGGCATTATTATATTCAAAATATGTAAACAATTCTTGACCACCACCATCAATAAAAAATTGAACAGAATCTGCTATACGAATAAAACTAAAATCAGCAACCGGTGGGAATTCGGATTTTATAAAATTAAAAAATGTTTCACCCGGCACATCATAAGTAATAATAATATTACCATCAGTGGATTCAGTTTCAACATTGCGGTCAATTACCCAATCTTTATATCCTGAATATGTATAATGAATACTGTCTCCTTCCGGATAATAAATTCCTTCACGGTAATGGAAACGCATGGTTAAATCATAAATTTTTGCATCCTGAGCACTTTTCCAACGCAATTGAAAAGTATTTTGTGGTGATAATCCAACGGAAAAAGGAAATACATTTTCATCATCAGGGCGAATAATTGCAAAGCTGTCGATTAATGCAGTTTCTGCGGTAATGATTTTGCCGGTTTCGGTGTTTTCCGCGACTAATTTATAAGAGTGGGTATAATCTAAGTCTGCAACAAAACGGTAAAGTATGTTTGGTGAGTTGGCAAAAATCCCTTCCTGTTTAGGCATTCCTAAAGTGTCCCCGTCTACTCGTTCAACCGGGTAAGTATTGATTAAAGTCCCGAAATTGTATTCCTCAATACGCACTTGAAGTTCATCGCCGTAATAAATGGACTCAGGGTCAGTGGCCATAGTTAAGCCATCAACTTCATCGCTTAAATAAGCACGGTTGATTCTGATATATTGTGTATCTACCGAAGCATCCAATAAGCCATACACCACAGGGGTTTCAATAAAGTCAGCGTTCAGGTCAAAATCGGTTGAACAACTGTTTGAAAATGCAGCAATTGTAATACCTGCTGCCACTAGCCATTTATTCATAAGCTGCAAAGATAGCAGTTTAACCAATTGATATGTAAAATGATTGTCAGGAATACACGAATAACAGATGTAAAGTGCCTGTTTTAACGGTTTTTAGCATTTTATTATCGCGGCTTTATTGTTAAAAAGCAAAATGGCCCCAAAACGGAGCCATCTTTTAGGGTAAGGGTTAGGGGTTTAGATAGTAACGCTCAATAATTTTGAAGCCATAATAATATCATCAACAACCAGGGTTTAAATGTAATTTCCGGTATTAAAATTTGGTGCATGTATAGTCATGGTACCATCGACAAAACCTATCATTCTCTTTTAATATCAATATGTGCGGTTTTGTAATTATAAAAATTCAAAATTGTCATATAACGTAAATTAAAAAGTGACTGTCTGTACAGCCACTTTTTAATCAGGGGAAATAGATTATTTCGTAACACTAAATTGTTTGCTGTCAACAATAACATCATCAACAACTAATGAATAAACATAATTGCCAGAAGCCATTTTTTCAGATTGAATATTTACCTGGCCGTTGCCGAAAACATGAATGTCAGTTGTAGTAATTTGTTTGCCGTTGATATCACTTACAATCATTTTAGCAGTTTTAGATTGTTCAGGAATATAATAGGCTATTTGTGTTGATGCACCAAATGGATTAGGTGTGTTTTGACCTAACCAGCTCATTGAATTGTCACCTAATTCGATATTAGTTGCATTTCTTGCTTCTATTAATGCCACGCGTTTTACTAAGTCTTCAACAGTTGATTTTAAATCAGCAATTTCAGTTTCCTGAGTAGTGATGGTGCTGTTTTGTGATTCAATTAATACTTGTTGTTCCTGAATAGCAGCAGTTAATACAGGAATTAAGCCTGAATAATTTACTGCTTTGTATTTAAATGGTTCAAGACTTGGTTCTTTGCCCATTTCATAAGGGTTTACAGGAGCAACACAATCTTTCACTAATTCAGGAAAAATGGCTTCAATTTCTTGAGCAATAAATCCAAATTCGCTGGTTTTACCAAAATTTAACCCTTTAAATTGCGCTTGATTTAAAGTATAACTTTTTGGTGACAACATATTTATTTTGTCTAATGCGCTGGTTAAATCTTTAACATCTGATTTGAATTTTGCATCACTCACATCATATAAATTTCCGGTATATTCTAAGTCTCCATCGAAATAACCGGCAGCACCTGCATAATAAGGTTGAATTCCTGTTACACCTACATTATAAATCCAGCCTTGGTCACTAAAACCATATACCCCATAATTGTAAGCATTGGCATCAGAGCTGGCACCACCATATACACCATAGGCATATCCATCAACGTTTTCTGCTAATGCTAATACACCATACGATAAGGAAGTATAACCGATTCCAAGTGAATATGATCCGGCATAATCGCCAATAAACTGACCACCATAACCATAGTAGTTATTGTTGATACATTTACCATAAACACCAATGCCGGTGTTAGAATTGGTTGGACTTGCATTTCCAATAACCTCGCTATTAATGCCGGTAGTGTAACTTCCTGCCAGTACAGCCGGAACATTAATTCTGGAGGTAAAACGGTCGTAAGTGCCCAATGTAGTTGTTCCAACACCAATATTTCCTTTGTTGTTGATTTTCATACGTACACTGTTGTTGGTAATAATATCCAACGATTTGTTGTTCGTAGTTCCGAGTTTTTCGGTACCTGTAATGGTGTTTCCTGTAGTCAGCCAATTTTGACCAAACATGTTTGCCGCTATAAGTAAAGCAGCTGCGGTAGTAAATAATTGTTTTTTCATAACGATTAATTTTTGGGTTTTGTTAAAAAAGTATTTGTTGATTTGTTTTGATGAGGCAAAAATATTTTCCATCTAAAAAGTCACCAAAAAGTTTTTGGAAAATTATTAAATGTCAAGGGCGTTAATTATTCTTATAAAATACTGATAATCAATAAAATAAATATCCAAATCCTTAAAAGTTAAGGAGCCAATTTAGCGCCATATAAAATTAAAAACCCTATAAGCCTTCGGTCATACAGAAAGCCGATATAATGTCATCCGGAATGAGGAATTAGCTAAATGTTGTCGCATATTCCATCCACAAACCAACAAAACCTGTCAGCCTGTCAGTTTTATGCCAATGGTATAAAAATTGTCCACCGCCAATCATTAAAACTTGTAAACAAACAATCTTTATACAATGGGAAAAATCATAGGTATAGACTTAGGAACAACAAATAGTTGTGTTTCGGTAATGGAAGGAAACGAACCGGTTGTTATTCCAAACGATGAGGGCCGCAGAACAACGCCTTCTATCGTTGCGTTTTTAGATAACGGTGAACGTAAAGTTGGAGATTCTGCTAAACGTCAGGCAATTACCAATCCTCGTAAAACCATTAGCTCTATCAAACGTTTTATGGGACATCGCTATAGCGAAGTGAGTAATGAGTTAAGCATGGTTAGTTATGACGTAACTCGCGGCGACAACGATACTGCACGTGTTAAAATTGAGGACCGCTTATATACACCTCAGGAAATTTCGGCAATGGTATTGCAGAAAATGAAAAAAACGGCAGAAGATTATCTTGGCACTGAAGTTACGGAAGCAGTTATTACCGTTCCTGCTTACTTTAACGATTCTCAGCGCCAGGCAACTAAAGAAGCCGGAGAAATTGCGGGATTAAAAGTAAAACGTATCATCAATGAACCAACCGCTGCTGCTTTAGCATACGGTATGGATAAACGTCACAAAGACATGAAAATCGCAGTATTCGACCTTGGTGGTGGTACTTTCGATATTTCAATTTTGGAATTGGGTGATGGCGTATTTGAAGTAAAATCTACCAACGGTGATACACACCTAGGTGGTGACGACTTCGATAAAAAAATTATGGATTGGCTGGCAGATGAATTCAAAAAAGAAGAGCCAACTATCGATTTACGTAAAGACCCAATGGCTTTGCAACGTTTAAAAGAAGCTTCAGAAAAAGCAAAAGTTGAATTGTCTTCATCAATGGAAACAGAAATCAACTTGCCTTATATTACAGCTATCGACGGAGTGCCGAAACACTTAGTGAAAAAAATCAGCCGTTCTAAATTTGAACAACTTGCTGATGATTTAATTCAACGCACTTTACGTCCTTGCGAAGCAGCATTAAAAGATGCCGGTTATAGCAAAAACGAAATTGACGAAGTTATTTTAGTAGGTGGTTCAACACGTATTCCTAAAATTCAGGAAGTTGTTGAACAATATTTTGGCAAAAAACCGAATCGCAGTGTGAACCCTGATGAAGTTGTTGCCGTTGGTGCTGCAATTCAGGGTGGTGTATTGACAGGCGAAGTAAAAGATGTATTGTTACTCGACGTTACACCATTATCATTAGGTATCGAAACTTTAGGTGGTGTATTTACACGATTAATCGAATCGAATACAACTATTCCTTCTAAGAAAAGCGAAGTGTTTTCAACTGCTGCCGACAATCAGCCTTCTGTTGAAATTCATATTTTACAAGGTGAGCGTTCAATGGCAAAGGATAACAGAACAATTGGTCGCTTTATATTAGATGGTATTCCACCTGCAAGAAGAGGAACTCCGCAAATTGAAGTTATTTTCGATATCGATGCGAATGGTATTTTACATGTTACTGCAAAAGATAAAGGAACAGGTAAAGAACAAAGTATTCGTATTGAAGCTTCAACCGGCTTAAGCGATGATGAAATTAAACGCATGCGTGATGAAGCTAAAGCGAATGAAGAAACTGATAAATTAGCTAAAGAAAAAATCGAAAAACTCAACCGTGCAGACGGTATGATTTTCGAAACTGAAAAACAATTAAATGAGTTTGGTGATAAACTGAGTGATGGTGCTAAACAACCTATTCAGGATGCATTAAACGAATTGCGTGAAGCGCACAAAGCTCAGGATATTGCAGCTTGTGATGCGGCTACTGAAAAACTGAATACAGCATGGAATAATGCAAGTCAGGAAATGTATGCTGCACAACAACAAGCACAACCTGATGCAGGTGCAGGCGCTACAGATAATAATGAACAAACAACTGCAAACAAAACAGATGATGTTGAGTTTGAAGAAGTGAAGTAATTATAATTAATTAATGAAATAATTAAACCCGTTGAGCAATCAGCGGGTTTTTTGTTTTACGCGGAGAATTAATAAATTAAAAATAATTACATTTTAAATTGTTTTACCACCTCCGCGACTCCGCGTGAACCAGATAAAAAATGTTTCTCGCAAAGGCCCAAAGGCAAAGACAGATTAATTTATGTTTATATAAAAAACCAATTCAAGCGCGCAAAGGTATAATTGGTTTACCTGCTTTGCGCACTTGAAAACAAACCATATCTCACAATATCTAAATAAAAAAAAACTTAGCGCCTTAGCGAGAAACAAACAATATACGTTTCTCACAAAGACGCTAATTAATTATGGTATATAAGTATAACTATATACTCAATTCACGCTTAACTGGTTTAACAACTCCGCGCCCTCAAATACAAACCACATCGCACACCCAACAATCACAAACCCTCCGCCCCTCCGCGTGAAACCCCACCGATTATCTCAAGTCGTATCTATCCAAATTCATCACCTTATCCCAAGCTGCAACAAAATCAGTAACAAATTTCATTTGCGCATCTGCACTCGCATATACTTCAGCTAAGGCACGGAGTTCTGAATTAGAGCCAAAAATTAAATCTACCTGAGTTGCTTTCCATTTTACACCACCTACTTTTCTGTCGTGACCATCAAATAAATCTTTTGTTTCATTTGTCGGTACCCAGGCAGTATTCATATCTAATAAATTACTAAAAAAGTCGTTGCATAATACACCCGGACGATGAGTAAATACCCCATTTGATGAACCATCAAAATTCGTATTTAATACACGCATCCCGCCTAATAAAACAGTCATTTCAGGAGCAGTTAATCGCAATAATTGTGATTTATCAATTAATAATTCAGCCTGAGAAATGGTATACCGTTTTCTTAAATAATTGCGGAAACCATCAGCAGCAGGTTCAAGCGCTTCAAACGATTCAACATCTGTTTGTTCCTGCGATGCATCCATTCTTCCCGGTGTAAATGGCACGTTGATAGCAACACCACCATTGCGTGCAGCAATTTCAACACCAACACAACCTGCTAATACAATTAAATCGGCTAATGATATTTTTTTACCGTTTAATTGTGATGCATTAAATTCCTGTTGGATATTTTCTAAAATACCTAACACCATTTTTAATTGTGTTGGATTATTTACTTCCCAATCTTTTTGCGGGGCAAGGCGAATGCGTGCTCCGTTCGCACCACCGCGTTTATCTGAACCACGGAATGTTGAAGCAGAAGCCCATGCAGTAGAAACCATTTGCGAAATGGTTAATCCAGATTGGCTGATTTTTTCTTTCAATAGTTGAATATCGTTACCATCCACTAAAACATGGTTGACAGCAGGAATTGGGTCTTGCCATATTAATTCTTCTGAAGGAACATCTTTACCCAAATATCTTGAGCGAGGTCCCATATCACGATGTGTTAATTTAAACCATGCTCGTGCAAATGCATCTGCAAATTCAAGTGGATATTCATAAAAACGACGAGATATTTTTTCATAAATCGGATCGAATCTCAACGATAAATCGGTAGTCAACATAGTTGGCACATGTTTTTTATTTGGGTCATGTGCATCCGGCATAACGGCATCTGCATTTTTTGCAATCCATTGATGAGCTCCTGCAGGACTTTTAGATAATTCCCACTCATATTTAAATAAATTATCGAAAAAGTAAAAACTCCATTTTGCAGGTGTTTGTGTCCAGGTAACTTCTAATCCACTGGTAATAGTATCACCACCTTTTCCTGAACCATAACTGTTATTCCAGCCAAAACCTTGTTCTTCAATTCCTGCAGCTTCAGGTTCAGGACCAACATGTGTTGCAGCAGCGGCGCCATGTGTTTTACCAAAGGTATGTCCACCTGCAATTAATGCTACTGTTTCTTCATCATTCATTGCCATACGAGCAAATGTTTCACGAATATCCTTTGCTGCTGCAAGTGGGTCGGGATTACCATTAGGACCTTCCGGATTTACATAAATTAATCCCATTTGCACAGCAGCTAACGGATTTTCTAAATCGCGTTCACCTGAATATCGTTTATCTGCTTCCAGCCATTTTGTTTCAGCGCCCCAAAAAACATCTTCTTCAGGCTCCCACACATCAGGTCTTCCACCGGCAAACCCGAAAGTTTTAAAACCCATTGATTCTAATGCAACGTTTCCTGCTAATACCATTAAATCGGCCCATGAAATTTTTTGACCATATTTTTGTTTTATTGGCCACAATAATCTGCGTGCTTTATCTAAATTCACGTTATCAGGCCAACTGTTTAATGGTGCAAAACGTTGTTGCCCGCTGCCTGCGCCACCACGTCCATCGCCTGTGCGATACGTTCCTGCACTGTGCCATGCCATACGAATAAATAATGGACCATAATGTCCAAAATCTGCCGGCCACCAATCCTGTGAATCGGTCATCAAATGATGCAAGTCTTGTTTAATTGCATCTAAATCCAATTCTTTAAATGCTTGCGCATAATTAAATTCAGCACCAAGTGGATTCGATAAATTGCTGTTCTGACGCAGTATGTTTAATTTAAGTTGATTAGGCCACCAATCGCGGTTTTTTGTGCCGCTGGTTCCTACACTGTGTTTTTGCATTGCTCCGGTAAAAGGGCATTTGCCTCCGTTGTTTCCGTTATTTTCCATTGTATTGTGATATTTATATTTTCAATTATTTATTCTCTATGTTTTATTGTGCCTATTTCGGGAGGGAATTACGTTTTTTAAGTGCGTTTTTTTTGGGAGATGTAAATTTGCCAACTATCTGTAATTTAATATCTGCAATTTCAAAATCAAGGATACGATGTTTTTTGAAATAATTAGCTAGAAGGTGATTTAAATCATCGTTAAAATAATCTTTGATTTTATCTGTTTTGGTGCAGTATAAATGGTGGTGAGCATGTAAAATGGCATCATACCGCATTACGTCTTTATCTGTTTTTACACGTTTAATTAATTCATTATCTACTAGTGCATCTAATACTTTATAAACCGTTGCTGTTGAAACATTAGGATAATTTTTACGAATATAATCGATGATGTTTTCTGCGGAAGGGTGGTTGTTGAGTTTTATGATAGCTTCTAAAACGGCTATTCGCTGTGGGGTGACTTTTAACCCTTTTTCACTTAGTTGTTGTCGAATGTCGGTTACGGTCATAAATATAATGAATATTAAACGAGAATGATTCGCTTTTAGATAAAAGCAAATGTAAGCCAAAAAGTTCAAGGGGATTTGTTTTTTTTATGAACACATTGTGTGGAGATAGGTTAACAAATTGATGGTTCTCGCAAAGGCGCAACGGGAATGTATTGGTAGTATGAACCAATTCAAGCGGCAAAGGGAATTGGTTTACCAGCTTTGCGCACTTGAAAACAAACCATATCACACATCTTATAAATCATTTTCTTAGCGACTTAGCGTGAAACAGCTTATAAATGTTTCTCGCTAAGGCCCAAAGGAAGGTTATAGATAATGTGTTTGTTTCAAATATAAAACCAATTCAAGCGCGCCAAGGTACAACTCGTTTACCAGCCTTTGCGTGCCTAAAAACAATCCATATCACACAAACAATAAACAAAAAAACTTCGCGACTTTGCGAAAACAGCTCCGCGCTCTCAAAAACAAACCACATTGCACATCTCACAATCAAATATCCTCCGAGTCTCCGCGTGCAACATGTTTTTTTCACGCGGAAAAAGAGAGAAAGCGGAGAAAAAAGAATTTGGTTTCCCAGCCTTTGCGTGCCTAAAAACAATCCATATCACACAAACAATAAACAAAAAAACTTCGCGACTTTGCGAAACCAGCTCCGCGCTCTCAAAAACATACCATATCGCACACCATATATTCAAATAACCTCCGAGTCTCCGCGTGAACCAAATGGTTTCCCAGCTCCGCGCTCTCAAAAACAAACTACATCGCACATAACACATCCCAATAACCTCCGAGCCTCCGCGTGCAACATGTTTTTTTCACGCGGAAAAAGAGAGAAAGCGGAGAAAAAAGAATTTGGTTTCCCAGCCTTTGCGTGCCTAAAAACAATCCATATCACACAAACAATAAACAAAAAAACTTCGCGACTTTGCGAAACCAGCTCCGCGCTCTCAAAAACATACCATATCGCACACCATATATTCAAATAACCTCCGAGTCTCCGCGTGAACCAAATGGTTTCCCAGCTCCGCGCTCTCAAAAACAAACCACATCGCACATCTCACAATCAAATAACCTCCGAGCCTCCGCGTGAACCACCCACCCACAAGCATAACTAAGTTTATTAATTTTGACATGCAAATTTGTATCCATGCAACAACCCAACATTCGTATCATCCCATTTCAAAGTATAGATTACGATAAAGAAATTGCCCTTCGTTACGATGTTTTGCGCAAACCATTAAGATTAAATTTTACTGCTGAGCAATTAGCCGCTGAAGGCGATTTTTTTCATTTAGGCTATTTTGATGGAGAATCGTTACTTGCCTGTTTGATATTAGCACCGGAAAATGAAAGTAAAATCAAAATGAAACAAGTTGCAGTAGCCGCACATCATCAAGGAAAAGGTATTGGTGCACAATTAGTTACTGCTGCCGAAAAATTTGCGGCTTCTAAAGGATTTACCTTGATGTATTGTCATGCCCGTGATACAGCAGTGCCATTTTATGAAAAACTTGGTTATTCGAGGGTAGGTGAGGAGTTTGAAGAAGTTACCATTCCGCATTGGGAGATGGAGAAATCGCTGAAATAATTCCGCTTATTTTTTCTTCCTTTGATTTTGAGGCAGGTTCATTTCGAACACTTCCCAATCGATTGGGTCGTTGATCGTTGCCAATTCTACCACCGGGGCTGCAGGAACAACCATTGGAGTAGGTTTAATCAAAGGAATATGTTCAGTTGGCAAATCCGATGGTCGTTCAATTACCAAAGGAATAGTTCCCGGTGTTGGAATTACCTCCACCTTAACTTTTGTAAGTCCTTTAGCAATGAAATTGAGCTGACCGGCGGCCTTTTCCGTGAGGTCTATAGTGCGTTTGTTCCATTGAGGCATCCGGTCGTTAATGCGGACAATTACCACAGAATCGTTGCTCAGGTTGGTGACTTTTACCCAAGTACCTAGTGGGAGCGACTTGTGGGCTGCAGTGAGTTTTTCCTGACTGTAAATTTCGCCATTAGCCGTTTTTCTACCCACAAACTTGTCGTGATAGAAGCTGGCAGTGCCTGTCTCCGTTTTACCCGCTTGGGCAAAACCCGACGAGCAAATGAAAACAAAAACCAGTGTAAACAGGACATTTAACGCTGTAATTCTCTTCATGCCGATGTGAAAATTAGTAAACACACCTCTTATACCCAAATTTTAGGCCAGGATGTTTTCCACATAGGCTCCGAAAGCCAATAAAATCAGATAACGGCGAACTTGCGGGTTACGTTCCCGGCGTTAGTTTCGAAGGTAATAAAGTAGATTCCCTGGTGAACAGCACCATTCAAATCGATATAGTTGGAATCAGGTTTTCCACTCAGATTTTCCAATTCTACAATTTGACCGAATGCGTTGCGGACAACGTAACTGTAATATTCAACACCAACAGCGGTAACCTGTAACTTGGCATCATACTGTGGTAGTGGCACCGGTGAAATCGTCAACGACTGACCTAAACCTAAGCGCGCATTTACATGTCCCGATGCTTCTTGTTTAGTAGTAGCATCACCTTGAAAAGTAATTTCCTGTGCCGATACTGAAAAAGAAATACCAACTGTTACCAGAGCAAAAAGTAATTGTTTGAGCATGTTATAGTTATGGCTGTGAATGAATAATAAGCAAATGTATTTTTTTTTAATGGTAATTCAAAGTTACAATTGTTGGAATTGTGTCAAAATAACGTTTGCACACCCAATCCGAATTTTGCTTCATGCTGTAATAACCATTTTTTGCGATGTAAACCTCCGGCATATCCGGTTAGTGAACTATCACTCCCAATAACACGGTGACAAGGTATTATAATTGCAATAGGGTTTTTACCATTGGCTGCACCTACTGCCCGAGTGGATTTTTCATCGCCCAATAATTTGGCAATATCAAGATAACTGGCAGTTGAGGCGTAAGGAACAGCCTGCAACGCTTTCCAAACCTTCATTTGAAAATCTGTCCCGGATGGCCCTAATGGCAAATCAAAATTGCGCAGTTTACCGGTAAAATATTCGTCCAATTGAAACATACATTGTTGTGCTATGCCTTTTGGCTTGTGGGTTTCAGTATGTTCCTCGTCTAAAAATTGCACCGCAGTTATAAACTCTTCATTATGCCTGATAGCAAGCGTACCGAAGGGAGCATTATAATAAGAAGTAATTAACTCAGGCATAATTTGCACAAATGTCGCATAATTATCGGAATAGACTAAAGGACATCTACCCCTAAAATGTAATTTCGATTTTATGCCTTTATCTTTGCAACATGGGATTGAAGTCGCTGCTAGCCAAACCGTTTGCCGATTATATTGCAAAACGGGTATATGATGCTGCAAAAAATGCTGTTGCCAATCAGGAAAAAATTATGAAGGAATTAGTGCAAACAGCTGCACAAACCCAATTCGGCAAGGATCACCACTTTTCGACTATAAGTAACTACGAAGAATTTAAAGCCGCTGTTCCTGTTCGCGATTATGAGGCATTGCGATTTTATATAGATAAAATGGTGGATGGAGAATCGGATGTGTTATGGCCAGGCAAACCATTATATCTTGCCAAAACATCTGGCACTACTTCAGGGGTGAAATACATTCCCTTAACCAAAGCTTCTATTCCCAATCATATTAACTCAGCCAGAAATGCCTTACTCATGTATGTGCATGAAACGCGCAATACCGATTTTATTTCCGGAAAAATGATTTTTTTGCAGGGTTCACCGGTATTGGGAGAAAAAAATGGTATTAAAACAGGCCGCCTTTCAGGAATAGTTTATCATTTTGTGCCAGGTTACTTATTGCGCAATCGCATGCCGAGTTATACCATAAATTGTATCGAAGATTGGGAGACAAAAGTGGAAGCCATTGCGCATGAAACCATGTCTGAAAAGATGTCGCTCATAAGTGGTATTCCACCTTGGGTGCTTATGTATTTTGAAAAACTGACAGCCATCAGTGGCAAAAAAACAGTGCAGGAAATATTTCCGGATTTTTCGTTATTTGTTTACGGTGGTGTGAATTACGAACCGTATCGCTCTAAGATTGAGGCAATTGTCGGTAAAAAAATTCCGTCCATTGAAACATATCCTGCCAGCGAAGGATTTATTGCTTATCAGGATAGTCAAAACGCTGAAGGCCTTTTACTCAATGTAGATTCAGGGATATTTTTTGAATTTATTCCTGCCGGGGAAATATTTAATGATAATCCAACAAGGGTTATGTTGAAGGATGTTCAATTAGGCGTAAACTATGCACTTATCTTAAACAATAATGCAGGTTTGTGGGGATATAATATTGGTGATACTATAAAATTTGTTTCCCTAAACCCATATCGAATTGTAGTTTCCGGTCGTATTAAACATTTCATTTCTGCATTTGGCGAACATGTGATAGGAGAAGAGGTGGAGTATGCCTTATTAAAGGCAGCAGAAGAGGAGCAGATTGAAATTGTGGAATTTACTGTAGCACCTCAGGTAAATCCCGATAGCGGATTGCCTTTTCACGAATGGTTTATCGAATTTGGCACCCAACCGGCTAACTTAACAACCTTTGCAGCCAAAGTAGATGAACACCTTCAAAACAAGAATATCTATTATAAAGACCTGATTACCGGCAAAATACTGCGATCCCTCGAAATTACGTTGGTAAAAGAAGGCGGTTTTCGCAACTTTATGAAGGCTAAAGGCAAACTTGGCGGGCAAAACAAAGTAGCCAGACTGAGTAATGACAGGCTGATAGCCGATGAACTAAAAGAATGGACAGTGTGTTAACAAAGTTTAATTGACCCATGAACACAATCAACAAATAATTCACGAATTTCGCAGCACTTATGGACGTAGTTATACAGATTGCGCAATTGATTTTAGCGCTTACAATTTTGGTTTTTATTCACGAGCTGGGGCATTTTATGGCCGCAAGGATGTTTGGGATAAGAGTAGAAAAATTCTTCATATTTTTTGATGCATATGGCAAAAAATTATGGTCGATTAAACGTGGCGATACTGAATATGGCATTGGCTGGCTGCCTTTAGGTGGTTATGTAAAAATTGCCGGTATGATTGATGAGAGTATGGATAAAGATGCCATGAAAAAACCGGCAGAACCTTGGGAATTACGTTCTAAACCCAATTGGCAGAAATTTATTGTAATGATTGGCGGTATTGTTATGAATGTAATATTGGGTATCATTTTATATGTGTTCATTTTAGCCAATTATTCTAAAAATTATACTACTGTTGAAGGAGTAAATAATGCAGGTGGTATTTATGCTACTGAAGCAGGAAAAAAATATGGTTTTGAAACCGGTGATAAATTAATTTCCATTAATGGCAGAAGTTATGAGCGTTTAGATGACTATGTTTCTGCAAGATTATATTTTGGTTCAGATGTAGTGGTTGACCGCAATGGTAAACAAGTTGAATTAGTAGTTGCGGACAGTGCATTTAAAGATAAAATGCGTGGCGATGTTTTGTTCGATTTAAAAGCAACAATTAAAATTGAAGATTTTAGCGATAGCTTACAAAATGCCAAAGAAGCCGGATTACAAAAAGGGGATACTTTAAAAGCAATTGATAGTGTTCCGGTAGAATATTTTACACAAATGTCCGAAATGTTTAAAGCAAGAAAAGGACAAAGTGTTCCAATTACGGTAGACAGAAATGGCACTGAACAAACAGTATTAACGCAAGTGGATGAACATGGCAGAATAGGTATTTTAACCAATACCAAATTGTATGCTTACGATTCGGTGCATTATAGTTTTGGCAAAGCCTTGAGTTATGGTACCCGCGATGCTTTTGAAGTATTTTATTTCCAAGCAGTGAGTCTGGTGCGCATTTTCAGAGGTGATATTCCTGCACGTGAAAGTATTTCGAGCCCTATTGGTATTACCAAATTATTTGCGCCAAAATGGGACTGGACTTCATTTTGGATTTTAACTGCATTATTGAGTATGGTGTTGGCGTTTATGAATTTGTTACCAATTCCGGCATTAGATGGTGGACACATTATGTTTATCGCCATTGAAAGTATTACCGGCAGAAAATTGTCCGATAAATTTATGGAACGTGCACAATTAGTCGGCATGATTTTATTGTTATCGCTGATGGTATTTGCTGTGGGCAACGATATTATCAAAATGTTTAATTGATGAATAGATTTTTTAGTGTTTGCTGTTGTTTAATACTGTGTTTTGCATTTACCAATGTAAATGGACAAAATGCTAACAGCGGCGCACTACTCAGTCAGGATTCAAATAAACATAAGGTAATGATTATACCTTTCGACCAGTATAATTATTTTTCGGATGCTGACCCTGAACTGGCAGAAAAAAATGAAAAGCCGGTTACGGACATTTCTCGATTGTTTCGTTACGGACTTAATTATAATATTAGTGCAAGGGTAATTTCTACTAATGATGCCTATAATATTTTGACCGATACCACTGTGCAATCAGGTGCAGATTTAAAAATGATTTATGCCAGTATTACGTATCGTTTTGAACATCCGATGAATGTAGTAAAGGGCGATTCGGTAGGTAAGGCTGTTGCGCAACCCGATTTGTTTGGCAATGGTGTTGTGGAAGAAGAGCAAAAGGAAAAAAGTAATCCTTTTAAGAAAAAATCTGAAGATGAAGCTGAAAAAAATGCCAAGTATTTGAATGCTGTTATTACTCATCCGGAAATTTTCACAGGCTTGCAGCAAAAGTACGGGACAGATTTATTTTTATTTATCAATCAGTTTGAACTGGTGACCAACTATAATCATTGTCTGGATCGTTCTGCCAATTATTTTGAAAGAAAGGTAGTGGTACATTATTCCATATATGATGCTAATGCCAAACAATTACAAGGCGGCGCACATACAGTTACGTTTTCTTCGGGAGAAACGAATGTAGATAAAATAATAGCTACACAGTTTCCGCTGGTTGCCGATTATTTAAGCACAGCAATTGCAGATGTATCTAAACCGGTACTAAAATAAATACCATGTATTATTTTGAATTATATCAAATACCGGTCAGTTTTTTACCGGACATCGCCAGCATTAAAAAGCAATACTTCGTATTAAGCAAACAATATCATCCTGATTTTTACAGTAATACATCTCCGGAGAAACAAGCTGAAATTTTAGCGTTATCTACCCAGGTGAATAAAGCCTATGCCGTTTTAACCGATATGGATAAACGCATGCGATATATATTAATGGAAGCCGGGTTTTTACAGGAAGAAGAAAAATTTATATTACCACAGGATTTTTTGATGGAAATGATGGACATCAACGAAAAGTTGATGGAAGTGCAAATGGAAGGTGATAAGGATGCATCTGCAGCAATTAAAAATGAAATTACACAACTGGAAGAAAGTTTGTATCAGGACATTTTACCCACCTTGCAAAATTTCGATATTAATTCTTTAAACCCGGATATTATGTTATCCATAAAAACCTACTATTTCAAACGCAAATATCTGCTGCGTTTGCTTGAACAGGTTGATGGGGGCGTGGAATGAGGTGACTTGATAAAAGTGTGTCGGCCTTTTTCCTTAGGGAGTTTTGCATTAATTTTTTTATCTGTAATTGACTTTTTAGTAATATTGGTAAACGGATCAAGAAATTTTGATATGAAGGTATAGATATTCAGTTTGAAGTGAATGAAATTTTAATCTTTACCGATAGAATAATTACATTATATAATTGAAAATGCAAATTATTAATCCACAATTTATAACAGATAAAAACGGCAATAAAATATCTGTAGTGCTTACAATAAAAGACTTTAATGCGATTATGGAGGAGTTGGAGGATATAAACCAATATGATTCAGTAAAGGAATCGTTATCACCTTCATATCCAATTGACGAAGCGTTTAAAAAAATCGAAAAGAACCGTAAAAAGAAGTAAAGGCCTACTACATCACTATTAGCAAGCAAGCCATTAAAACTCTTGAAAAAATCGATGAGCCGTTTTATTCTAAAATAAAAAAAGCTATTTATAGCCTTGAAAACAACCCAAGTCACGCAGGTTGCAAATAAATTTTGCTCAATCAATAAATCTTGTTCATAATCCAATCAGGTGCCGAATACTTCTATTTTATAAAAATAGATAATTCAATCAATCTTGTTCAATCAACAAATCTTGTTTAATTAAACAATTCCGAACCGCAGGTTCCCCATAAATTTTGCTCAATCAAAAAATCTTGCTCAATAATCAAATCAGGTAATGAAGACTTCTATTTTATAAAAATAGTTAACCCAATCAATCTTGTTCAATCAAAAAATCTTGTTCAATCAAACAATCCTGTACCGAAGGTGGGACTCGAACCTGCCTGACTGGGAGAATAAATTTAAAATTTGCACCATATTATCAGTCGGAGTAAAAATGTTATGTTTCGATTAGATTACCGGCAGGCAGGCCCACACGCTTCATTCATTTCCTTCAATAATTTTCCGCAATAGCCGTTTCCCTGAAGTTGTCTTAAGCTGCTTTTCCCGTTGTCTCGCAGCAAGTCTTGTGTCAAATGATTCAACTAGAATTAACTTAAAGGGTAAATAAGGTTTAGTAGTTCTCTCATAACCCTTATTGTGTTGATTTACTCTTCGCTCAACATTATCAGTAAGCCCAACATAGATATAATTATGTTGAATGCTTTTTAAGGCATAAACAAAATACATTTTTAAAAGGATATGTACCGAAGGTGGGACTCGAACCTGCCTGACTGGGAGTATAAATTTAAAATTTGCACCATATTATCAGTCGGAGTAAAAATGTTATGTTTCGATTAGATTACCGGCAGGCAGGCCCACACGCTTCATTCATTTCCTTCAATAATTTTCCGCAATAGCCGTTTCCCTGAAGTTGTCTTAAGCTGCTTTTCCCGTTGTCTCGCAGCAAGTCTTGTGTCAAATGATTCAACTAGAATTAACTTAAAGGGTAAATAAGGTTTAGTAGTTCTCTCATAACCCTTATTGTGTTGATTTACTCTTCGCTCAACATTATCAGTAAGCCCAACATAGATATAATTATGTTGAATGCTTTTTAAGGCATAAACAAAATACATTTTTAAAAGGATATGTACCGAAGGTGGGACTCGAACCCACACGCTTTTTGAGGGCACCGGATTTTGAGTCCGGCGTGTCTACCATTCCACCACTTCGGCGTGTCTCATTTGTTAGATGAGGTGGAGCTGATTTCTTTCAAATCAGGGCTGCAAAGTTAATCTAATACTCCTTATTTGCAAATATTTATTGGGAATTGAAACAACTGCTTTTTGGGGAAATGCGGACATTTTATTTGGCTATAGCAAACCCGTACGCATAATTAAGCAGTACTTTTACGTTATAATTATTAATCATGTATCGTACAATTATCACCGGGACCGGTGCTGTTATTCCTCCAATTGTGAAAACAAACCGCGATTTTGCTGCTCACGACTTTTATGGAGAGGATAGTGTAAAAATTGATACGCCTCCTGAAGAGGTGACTGAAAAATTCAGACTCATTACAGGAATTGAGGAACGCAGGTATGCTGATACAGAGGTAAACGCTTCGGATTTGGGTGCGGAGGCAGCGCGAATTGCTTTAGCCGAAAGTGGTATAGACCCGGAGACCCTTGATCAGATTATTGTGGCACATAATTTTGGTAACGTAACGAAACATACCATTCAGACAGATATTTTACCGGCTTTGGCTTCGCGCATAAAACATGATTTGGGCATTCGCAATCCGGCATGTGTTGCCTATGATATATTATTTGGTTGCCCTGGTTGGATTCAGGGGGTTATTCAGGCAGACGCGTTTTTCAAGGCTGGAATTGCTAAAAAAGCATTGGTGGTAGGGACTGAAACACTTAGCCGTGTATTAGATGTGTACGACCGCGACAGTATGATATTTTCAGACGGAGCGGGCGCAACAGTGCTTGAATACTTGGAAAGTGGGGAAAACGAATCCGGCATTTTGAGTTATAGCGTGGCTTCACATTGTGTTGATGAAGCTTATTATTTACATATGGGCAAATCCAACTTCCCGCAGTCGGACCCACGAGTGCGATACATCAAAATGAAGGGCCGAAAAGTTTATGAATATGCAATGAAGTATGTTCCCATTGCCATGAAAGAATGTCTGGACAAAGCAGGAATAACAATAGGGGAGGTGAAAAAGGTGTTTATTCATCAGGCTAATGAAAAAATGGATGAGGGTATAATCAAGGCGCTGTTCAAATTATACGGCCTGAAGGATATTCCTGAAAACATAATGCCTATGAGCATCCATAAACTTGGGAATAGTTCGGTAGCAACGGTGCCGACCTTATTTGATATGGTGCTGAAAAACCGTTTAAGTGAGCACCAACTCCATCCCGGAGATGTAGTTTTGTTTGCTTCCGTTGGAGCCGGGATGAATATTAATAGTATTTGTTACAGAATTTAACCTTGGTGTATTTTGGGTGCCTCTGCATTACACAATTTCACATCAGGGTTGGTAAATTCAGCCGAAATTGCTAATTTTACAGGGCTGGCGGTAGTAAACCACAATGTTGACAGGTTGTTAACCCAAGTGTTGGTATAAAGGAAATTTTAAGTTTCTATCCGTTGATTATCAATTAGTTGCACGTTTAATATTAATTTTTCAATATAGTTTTGTTTAATTTAGTTGTATTCATTACCTTTGCAACTTCATTTTAAAAGTCATGTACGCAATAGTAAACATAGCTGGCCAGCAATTCAAGGTTGAGGAAAACCAGGAGATTTTTGTTCATCGCCAGGAAGGCAATGAAGGGGACAAGATTGAGTTTAAGGAAGTGCTCCTTAAAGCGAAAGACGACAAGGTGCAGGTTGGTAGCCCAACTTTAGCATCAGCTAGTGTTTCAGCTACAATACTTTCACATGTAAAGGGTGACAAGGTTATCATCTTCAAGAAAAAACGTCGTAAAAATTACCGCGTTAAAAACGGTCACCGTCAATCATTCACAAAAATCAAAATCGAAAAAATCAATTAAATCTAAACAACATGGCACATAAGAAAGGCGTCGGTAGTTCCAAAAACGGTCGTGAAAGTCACAGTAAACGTTTAGGTGTTAAAATCTGGGGTGGTCAACCTGTAATTGCAGGTAATATTATCATCCGTCAAAGAGGCACTGAATTCCATCCCGGTAAAAACGTAGGAATGGGTAAAGATCATACCATTTTTGCATTAGTTGAAGGTGTAGTAACTTTCACAAAAGGTCGCAAAGATCGTTCATTCGTAAATGTAATTCCGGCAGAAGCTGAAGCTTAATTCCGAATACAACATATTTCAAGAGGCTGTCTTCAAAAGATAGCCTCTTTTTTTGTGCCATATAATTTCATGTATTATAATCAATTAATAGGTATACCTGCAACTGAGTATTCAACAATAATGGGAATTAATTACTTTGAATACGATAGTTGGTGTTGCGCTACACTCTTTTCCGATACAACAACACCGCCCAAGTATTAAATACCACAGCCATAATTCCAATTACGAGCAAGTTGTGACTAATATCGGCGAAACTGCTATCCTTCATCACAATCATACGCATTACTTCAATAAAATATTTTACCGGATTAAACCATGTAATTACCTGAGCCCATTCCGGCATGCTATCAATTGATGTATAGAGGCCACCCATCAGAATAAATATCATCATAAAAAAGAAAGAGATAAACATAGCCTGTTGTTGTGATTCGGCGATAGTGGAGACTAATAATCCAATTCCTAATAACGCAAATAAAAATACTGCAGCAAATAAATAAATCAGTCCCATATTGCCGGCAGGAATAATTCCGTATACAAAACGGGCAATTAATAATCCAATGGTTAAAACAACAAAACCTATTAACCAAAATGGAATCAGTTTGCCTAATATAAACTGGTATTTTTTAATGGGTGAAACATTTATTTGTTCAATTGTACCGACTTCTTTTTCATGTACAATATTTAATGCTGATAAAAAACTGCCAACCAGGGTTAATAAAATTACTAAAATTCCCGGCACCATAAACAAGGTATAACTCATGCCATGGTTATACCAATTACTATAAGTGATATCGATTATCGGGACAGGATTAAATTCTGGCATGGTAAACCATGTTTTGCGAATTTCCTGATTGTATTCATTAATAATATTTGCCGCATACGACGCACCGATATTTCCCTTTGCTCCGTTTACCGCATTAACTGCCAATGATAATTTGGCTTCATCTTCCCGGATTAAATCCCGCTCAAAATGCGGCGGTATGGTTAAAATAATATCCGAAACATCTTTTTCTATATCAACCATTGCTGCATCATAATTATCAGCTACATCTTGGATGATAAAATAGTCGGAAGCACTTAATTTGTTTAACAATAATTGTGAGTAGGTAGAATGGTCCTGGTCTACAACGGTAAGATTTACATTTTTTACTTCATAATCTGCAGCTAGTGGAAGAATTAGTAACTGCACAGCCGGCATCATAAATATGATACGCAATATAGATGGGTTCCGCATTATCTGCTGAAACTCTTTTCTTAATATCACTAATAAAATCCTCATGCCAATCGCATTTTAAATTTTTTCCAACTGATTATCAGGAAAAATGCCGTCATTCCTGCTAATATTAAAATTTCACGCCAAACACTACTAAATCCTAACCCCTTAATCATCACATCTTTTATAATAATAAAAAACCACTTAGTAGGGACAATGTTGGACAATATCTGCATTGGTACCGGCATATTTTCAATCGGAAACATAAACCCGCTCAATATTAATGTAGGTAACATCAAACCCATCAGCGAAATAAACATTGCCGTTTGTTGTGAATCTGTTATATTACTAATCATAAGTCCCAGCGACAATGCAGTTGTAATAAATAAAAAACAAACGCCCAATACTAACCAGATACTGCCGTTTATAGGCAGGTCTAAAAGGGTTACACTGATTAATAAAATAGTAGAAACGTTGATTAATGAAATTACCATATATGGCACGGCTTTACTAAGAATGAGCACCATTGGTTTTAAAGGCGATGCTAAAATAATTTCCATGGTATTTAATTCCTTTTCTCGTACAATGGAAATAGATGTCATCATTGCTGAAATCAATAATAAAATCATACCCATAACACCAGGTACAAATAAATAAGCACCTTTTAACTGGGGATTATATAGCATCCTAATTTCTGTCGAGATGGAATAGGGGAGTTTGAAATTATTATTAATCGTATTTTGATAATCGCGGATAACTGCACTGGCGTATACTTCTAAGGTAGTTGCTGTATTTGGGTCAGTGGCATCAGCCAATAATTGTATACGTGCTGAATTATTGTGTGCGAGCTCTGATTTAAAATTAGGTGGGATTACAATAGCCAGTTTAATTTTATCGGCTTTAAATGCTGCATCAATTTCGTCGGGATTGGTAAATGTGTTGCTTATTTCAAAATATTTACTGGCTTCCAGTTGGGCGATGAGATTAAGCGAAGCTTCGTCATTGGCATTATCTAAAATACCGATTTGCGTATTTTTTATTTCATTAGTTAATGCAAAACCAAAAATCAGCATTTGTGCAATCGGTAATGCAAAAATGATAAGCAGCGATTTTTTGTCGCGGAAAATATGATAAAACTCCTTTCTAACAAATACCCAAAATTGTTGCATATTAATCGGCTGTTCTTTTTGCACCTCTTGCAAGATGTGTAAATATTTGATCTATATTTTCGGCATTAAATTGTTTTTTTAATGCAGCAGGCGTATCCAATGCAGCGATGCGGCCATCCACCATAATACTTATGCGGTCGCAATATTCTGCTTCGTCCATATAATGTGTGGTGACAAACACAGTAACACCTTCGTTGGCTGCATCGTAAATTAATTCCCAAAATTTCCTTCTGGTAATCGGGTCTACACCACCTGTTGGTTCATCCAAAAAAACAATTTTTGGCTGATGGATAATGGCCAATGAAAAGGCCAGCTTTTGTTTCCACCCTAAAGGAAGTGCACTTACTAATGTTTTGGATTCTGCCGTTAAATTTAATTTATGTAATAAGGCGGCGGACTTTTCTTTAATTTCTGCGCGACTTAATCCATATATCCCGCCAAAAAAACGAATGTTTTCAATAACCGGTATATCCTCATATAAAGAAAAGCGCTGGCTCATATAACCAATACTTTTTTTAATGTTTTCCATATCGCGATAAATATCATAACCTGCAACCTCGGCTTTACCGGATGTTGGCTCCCAAATGCCAATCAGCATTTTCATGGCAGTAGTTTTTCCCGCACCATTGGCACCTAAAAATCCAAATATTTCACCCTTATTTACATGAAATGAAATACCATCAACGGCTGTAAAGTCGCCGAATTTTTTGGTCAAGTTTTCTGTTATGATTACTTTATCTGCCATGTTGTTATTCCTTTTCCATTAATGCCATAAAACAATCTTCAATTTCGGGTTGAATTATTTTTACTTCAATATCGGTATGTTGTTGAGCTGTTATAGCTGCAATTAAATGATTTTCGTCGGTGCTGTCAGTGTTTGTGGTAACGTGCAAATAATCGCCAAATCCGAAACAACTATTTACTTCCGGTAAATTGCGAACATCACTAATCAATCGGTGCATATTTGACGATTTAACCGCAAATAACTTTTTGTCGAATGCCTGGATAATGGCTGCCGGTTTGTCAATTTGTAAAATATGTCCTTTTTGAATTAATGCAATCCTGTCACATAAATTTGCTTCATCCATATAAGGTGTAGATACAACGATAGTCAGTTCTTTTTGTAATCGTTTTAACATCTCCCAAAATTCTTTTCTCGAAACAGGGTCAACGCCGGTTGTTGGTTCATCTAAAAATAAAACTTGAGGCTTATGAATGAGTGCGCAACACAATGCCAGTTTTTGTTTCATACCACCTGATAATTTACCTGCTTTCCGTGTTTTAAAAGGTTCCAGCTGAATATATATATCCTTTATCAGCTCATAATTTTTTTCAATGGAAGTATGAAATAATGTAGCGAAAAATTGTAAATTTTCTTCAACCGTTAAATCCTGATACAAAGAAAATTTACCTGGCATATAGCCAATAATTTTGCGTATAGCAGCGTAATCTTTTATCACATCAAGGCCATTCACATTTGCAGATCCGCTGTCTGCCAACCAAAGCGTAGTGAGTATACGAAACAAAGTTGTTTTTCCTGCGCCATCGGGCCCTATTAATCCAAATAATTCACCAGGCCGGACAGTAAACGAAATATCGGTTAAAGCCTGCACTTTTCCTTTGTTAAAGGACTTATTAATGTGATGAATTTGAATACCGCTCATATTATTTATTCAATATCAATTCGCCATACATGCCAATTTTTATTTGGCCGTTATTTGGTACTTTTACTTTAATGGCATACACTAAATTGGCACGTTCCTCTTTAGTTTGAATAGTTTTGGGAGTGAATTCCGCTTTTTCTGAAATCCAATAAATAGTGCCCGGTAATTCCGAATAATTTTTTTCGCCGTTATCAATTTTAACGGTAACCTGTTGACCAAGTTTAATTTGTGCTAGCTGAGCTCCGGTAATATAGGCACGTAAGGTCATAGTACTTAAATCTGCAATTTTATAAATCGCTTTTCCGGGTGTAGTAAATTCACCTTGTTCCGCATACAATGTAAGCACTGTTCCTTTTACCGGATTGAGGATTGCTGATTGCACTAATTGGTCATCCACTTGTGCAATTTGCAATGTAAGCGGAGCAACTTCCTGGTAAATTGATTGAGAGGTAATTTGCAGCGCAGTTTGTTGAGCATCCAATTGTTTTTGTAACACAGTAATCTGACTGCGAATATCATCTGCTTGTTTTTGTGTGCCAACACCTGCTGCAACCAAATTGTCGATACGGATTTTTTCTGTATTAGCAGTTTTAATTTGTTCCTGCAGTCCGGCAATTTGAGAATTAATATCCGGTTGTTTGCTCAATACGGCTTTTATTTGTGCTTGTAGCTGCAATTTTTTTAAATAGAGTTGTGTGGTATCTATTGTTCCAACTATGGCATTAGCTGATAAACTGTCGCCTTCTTCCGCTTTTAATTGAATAATTTTTCCGCCTACGCCTGTTGAAACAATTATTTCTTTTGCTTCGAATGTGCCGGTAGCATCGAAAGCATTTTCTTCACCGGCGCAACTTGCTAACAAAATTGTTGCACTCAGTATGATTAAGGTTTTTTTCATATACTTATAATTTACCAATAATTGTCAGATAATTAATTTGAGCCGCAACCAATTGCATTTGATGAATGGCAAGATTTATTTTGGCTTCATTTTCGTCAGTTACATATTTCACATAATCATCAGCTGCCATTGTGCCGTTATCAAGTTGTGCTTGTGCGCCTGTTTTTATTTTAGTTTTAAGGGTAATTAGTTCCTCGTCTTTTTCAATCAGTTGATTAACTTTTTTTATTTCTGCTAGTTGCTGTTCTGATTGAACTGATGTTGTTAGTGTAAAGGAGGACTTATAATTTTCAATATTGTCGGCCTGTAAACGGTAAATTGCAGCATCATGTGATTTACTATTGCCGGTCCACAACGGATAATTTAATTTTATTCCTCCCAAATAATAAAACTGAAATGTATCATCCAAAAAATTTAATCCGGGGCGACCGTATCCGCCTTGAACAAACAAACTTAGTTTAGGTAAAGTAGCAGCCTCTGCAAATGACATTTGTGATTGTAATAATTTGCTTTGTGCATCGTATAACGCTAACTCAGGTCTTTGGATAATGGTATCGTTTTCTGGTAAACCAATAACCGGTGTTTCAAATTGGGTTTGATAGTTAAATTCGCTACCTGTTATTTGATTCAACATGTTTATGGCTGCTTCACGTGCGGAAATTATTTCGATACGTTTTTGGTCCGCTTTAATAATTTCTGCTGCAAGTATATCTGCCTGAAACTGCGTTGCGGTTCCAAATTGTTGTCCGGCTTTTATTTTTTCTGCCTGATTATTTAATTCAATTTTCAGATTGTCTACTAATGCCAATTGTTTTTCTGCCTGAAGGATTACCAAATAAATTTGATTGATGCGTTCGCGAATTTTATACATGTCTACGTTTACTTTCTGTGTTTCCACATCGGTATTTATTGTTTGTATGGCACGTTGTTGTTTACTAATTCCACCATCATATAAAGTTTGTGAAATATCCAGTGTTGCTTTATACTGGTCTTTACTCAACTCTTGTATTTCAATTCCTGGAATAGTAATACCTATTGAAGTAACATCACTTTGATAAGTGGCTTGTGCATTAATATAAACCTGTGGTTGCCAAACGGCATTTATTTTTTGTATGGCTTCATCTGTTATTTGTGCCAGAATATTTTTTTGAGCAACAAACGGATAATGCGTTTCAGCTAAACTATAACAAGTATTAAGTGTAACAGTGGATTGTGCATAGTTGGAGGATGTTAGCACAAAAAGCACATACACAACTAAACCAAATTTTTTCATAACCATTATTTTTTTATCAATTGTATTACAGAATCCGCGATAATATTTTTTCTTTCTTCCATCAGGTTTTCAAAACCGTTCATATCGGTTCCGGTGACATGCATAAACACGGGTCTTCCAACAAATGGGAAAATACAAAGCGACATAATATGCATGAGCAAATGGATAGGGTTGATTGATTTAATATTACCTTTTGCCGCCTCCGTGTTAATGAGTTGAACAAATTGCAGCATAAATTGCCTCACCGGAACATGTGTCATTTGTTGTATCATCATTTCAGGATTGCGGCTTGCTTCGCTGATGATAAATAGGGGTAGGTCCTGATTTTTGAGCAGCATATCGATTTCTGCATGCACCAAACTCCGGATTTTGGTCTCCAGGTCAGCCTCGGACGCTAAAATTGACACGAAACTGCTGTAAAAATTGCCCATGTTTTCTGCAAAAATGACATCGAACAATTTTTGTTTGGACCGGAAATAGTAGTGCAATAAGGCTCGGTTAATGCCGGCTTCCTGAGCAATATCGTCCATTCTGGCAGCTGCGAAACCTTGTCGTGTAAACACTTTGCGAGCAGCATCCAGGATTTTTTGTTCGGTGTTTTTGTCTATTTCCGGCATATTGACATATTAGTTTAACAATATTGTTAAACATTTGTGCAAATGTAATAGTACTTTTTTCACATTTCCAAATTTTAGGTTCAAATCACCGTAAACAGTGTATTTTTGTTGGCTAGGTATGTTATCAAACAAAGAAGTTTCAGCAATTTTTAAGACCATTGGCGGTTTAATGGAACTGCATGGGGAAAATGATTTTAAGACTAAAAGTTATGCTAATGCAGCGTTTCAGATTGGTCGTATCCACGAACATGTGATGGAATTGGAAGAGGATGATTTAGCGAAGCGGCAGGGTATTGGGAAGTCGGTGGCAGCTAAAATTGTTGAGTTGCGCAATACCGGGACTATTGCTGCTTTGGAGGAGCTTATGGCGATTACGCCTCCGGGCATTATTGAAATTTTGCGTATTAAAGGACTTGGCGGTAAAAAAGTTGGGGTGATTTGGCGTGAATTGGGAATAGAAACGATTGGAGAGTTGTTATATGCCTGCAATGAAAATAGGTTGTCCAAATTAAAAGGCTTTGGTGAAAAAACACAAGAGAGTGTAATTCAATCGATAAATTATTATCAAAGTAATCAGGGGAAATTCAGGTATGCTACAATTGCCGCTTTAGTTGATGAAATGTTATCGGTAATGCAGCAACAATTAGCTCATGGAAAAATAGCATTATGCGGAGCCATCAGAAGGCAGGATAATATTATTGATGTGGTTCAGTTTATTGTAAATAAATCGGCAAACATATCACAACATCTTAGTGCATTTCCATTTTTGGAAATTAAGGAACAAACCGAAACACTTATTACCGGTAAAGCACAAAATGATATTCATTTCCAAATCATTATTGTTGAAGATGCGCAGTTTTATTTTGAATTATTTGTTCGTACGGGTGATGAAGATTTTGTCAATAAAGTATTACCCAAATTAAACGGCAATACCCAATTTGATGCCGAAGAAGCGTTGTTTGAAGCAGCAGGAGAGCCATACAGAGCGCCGGAGTTGAGAGTTGGGGCTATTAATAAGTTGGATAGTGGTAATCCAATTGTTACATTAGCAGATATTCAAGGCGTAGTGCATAATCACAGCACATGGAGTGATGGTAAAAACACCGTTGCAGAAATGGCGGAAGCGTGCAAAATGAATGGATATACCTATTTTGTAATTTCTGATCACAGTAAAACCGCAGTTTATGCAGGAGGATTAACTGAAGCGCAAATTATTGCTCAACAAAAAGAAATTAGTGCGTTAAATACATCAGCAGGAATTAAAATTTATTCAAGTATTGAGTGTGATATTTTAAATGATGGTACACTCGATTATGATGATGCCGTTTTAAAATCTTTTGATTTAGTAATTGTCAGTATTCATCAAAATTTAAAAATGGATATCGACAAGGCAACACAACGCTTATTGCGCGCGATTGAAAATCCGTATACTACTATTTTGGGACATATGACAGGCAGATTATTATTGAGTCGTCCCGGTTATCCTGTAGACCATAAAAAAATTATAGATGCCTGCGCAGCAAATGATGTGGTGATAGAAATTAATGCTAATCCATACCGTTTGGATATTGATCATACCTATATTCCCTATGCCATGGAAAAAGGGGTAATGATTTCTGTCAACCCCGATGCGCACAGCATTGAAGGAATAGGCGATATTAAATGGGGTGTGATTTCAGCGCGCAAAGGCGGTTTAACCAAGGCGATGTGCTGGAATGCACAGTCTGTGGAAACCGTTGACAACTGGTTAATAGCGCGGAAAAAGAAAAAAGGCATTTTGTAACTTTGTGTCCACATGAAAAGTTACCTTTCATTAATTACATTCAGTCATACGGTTTTCGCCTTACCCTTTGCCATTATTGGTTTTACCTTAGGTATTACCCAACCCGGTGCGCAATTTTTATGGACCGATTTATTGTTGGTGATAGCCTGTATGGTTTTCGCACGAAGCGCAGCAATGGCGTTTAACCGATACATTGATGCTGATATAGATAAAAAAAATGCCCGGACTGCACAACGTGAAATCCCGAAGGGTGTAATAACCCGTAAAAATGCATTGTATTTTGTTTTTGCCAATGCCATAGCATTTATGTTATGTGCATTGATGTTAAATACGTTATGTTTCTATTTATCACCTGTGGCTTTATTGGTTATTTTGGGGTATTCCTATACAAAACGATTTACGTGGTTATGCCATTTTATTTTAGGAATAGGTTTGGCTCTGGCGCCTATTGGTGCTTATTTAGCGGTTACAGAAACTTTTCAAACCATACCAATTATTTTTTCTTTAATTGTATTTACATGGGTATCGGGGTTTGATATAATTTACGCTTTACAAGATGAAGATTTTGATAAATCAAATAACTTATATTCTTTACCGGCTAAGTTGGGAAAATTTAATGCATTGGTAGTTTCCATCATCATACATTTTAATACCGCATTATTGGTTTGGTATGCAGGCATGTATCCTTTGTTTGGCACATTATATTGGGTTGGCGCTGGTATTTTTGTTGCTATGCTCATTTATCAGCATTTAATTGTAAAACCAACCGATTTAAGTAAAGTTAATCGCGCATTTTTTACCGCAAATGGCATTGCCAGCGTGGTATTTGGAATTTTTGTTATTACGAATTTGTTAAGGGAAGCAATATAACTATTATGGCAAGAGTAATGGCAATAGATTATGGTGCAAAACGGGTGGGACTGGCAGTCACCGACCCGCTGAAAATTATTGCTACAGCTTTAACAACGGTGGAAAATAAGGATGCGATTAATTTTATTAAAACATATATTGTAACTGAACAGGTTGAGAAATTTTTGATAGGATATCCAACTGATTTACGTGGTAATGCCACGCACGCTACGCCATATGTAGAAAAATTTATCACGCAACTGCAAAAACATTTTCCTTCAATTCCTGTTGAAAAATGGGATGAAACTTATACCAGTAAAATGGCTATGCAAACACTAGTAGCAAGTGGTGTCAAAAAGAAACAGCGCAGGGATAAAAAATTATTGGATCAAATAAGTGCGACAATTATTTTGCAAGAATATTTACAAAATTTATAATTATGATTTTACCTATTATAGCCTATGGGCATCCGGTTTTAAAAAAAGTAGCTCAGCCAATTGCTGCCGATTATCCGAAGTTAAAAGAGTTAATCGCCAATATGTGGGAAACCATGTATAATGGGAGAGGAGTGGGTTTAGCTGCACCACAAATTGGATTAGATATTCGTTTATTTGTGGTAGATAGTGAGCAATTAAAAGAAGATGAAGATGATGATGAAGAAAGTGATGTGCGTTTAACTAAAGGTATTAAACAGGTATTTATTAATCCTCAAATAATTGATGAAAGTGGTGAGCCATGGGTTTATGAAGAAGGTTGTTTGAGTATACCGGATGTGCGTGTGAAAATTTCAAGAAATGAAACAGTGAAATTGCGTTATCAGGATGAAAATTTTGTTGAGCATACTGTTAGTTTCAACGAAATGAATGCGCGTATTATTCAACACGAGTACGACCATTTAGAAGGGATATTATTAACCGACCATATGACACCTTTAAAACGCAGTTTAATTAAAAAGAAACTGGATAATATTGCTAAAGGAAATATTGCTGCAAAGTATAAAATGAAGTTTTCTGCGAAGTAAGGTTGGGAGAAATTCCACTATTGTTTCACCCGCCTCAGCGGACTGAAAGCACGGAGGAGGGAGAAGGCGGAGATTGGGTTGGTTTGTAAGCTCCGCGCGCTCAAAACAAACCACATTATATAAAAAAAATGTCTCCGCGTTTCCGCGTGAAAAAAATTTAGTCTTCTTTTTTAAAATCCCCGTTTTGCCAGGCTTCAAAAAATTGTTTCCAGGCAAACACATCAAAAATGCGCATAGGCGGGTATTGACCGGCGTAATAAATTTTTTGACCGAGCACTTTTGTTTGATAATCGGCATTCATATCGGCATCCATTGCCATTGCCTCGCCAATTTCTTTTAATCGTTCTCGTTCAAGATTTTTGCGAGCGGTTTCATAATAATCATCCGGAATATCGTAAGCTAAAAATGCATCTCTGAATTCTTCTTTTGATGGCCAGGGATAAATAATCGTTTCTGTTAAATAAATAGTATCACGGGTCATTAATTGAATAACTGAATATTTGTTTTCAGTTAAATCGCCGGGAATAATATATTTTGCATCCTTATAACCAACCGCAGTAAATAAAATGGTATCGCCTTTAGCTGCGACAAACGAAAAGAAACCATTGTAATTGCTGGTAGTTGCCGTTTTACTGTTACTTGCTAATACGTTGGCATAGGGTATTGCCATCAAACTATCGGTAGTCATCACAATTCCCGAAAACTGAATTACAGTATCGGTAGTTTGTGCCTTGCCAATTTGAGCAAAAATGATAACAAGTAATAAGTAAAAATAGCGCATTGTTGAATAAACGTAATTCAAAGATACGCTTATTGTCCTGAACCGAACGACGGATGGGTGGGAATTAATCAATTAGAACGTAAAGAAAGCATCTTCGGTAGAAAACATACCTGCAGGGCTTGTGATAGAAGGTTGTGATTGCACGCCGGCTGTTGGAAGTGCTACAAGATTATTAGTGGTAGCAGCTGGCTGTTCAGACATCTGGTAATCAGCTGCAGAGAAGATATAAGATTCTTCAGTGGCTATGGTTATGCCTACATGTGCCATTAACACTGCGGCAAGTACGATGGTTCCGGTTAACTTTTTCATAGCTGTCATTGATTTATGATGCCAAATTACTTCGGTTATCGGCCCATGCCAAGTACAAAATCGGTAGGGTTATCAATCACATTTTAACACTTAAAAACAGCGGTTTTCGGCTAAAACCCTTGATTTCATTGAAATTAATAAAATGTTAAATGAAAAAATCATGACAAAAATGAGGGCTTATCGGTACGGGGTATATGAGCGGACATGTCTAAAAACAAAAAACCCCTCCGGCTGTCGGAGAGGCTTTTGTTTGATTTAACCCCTAAAAAATCAATATAAAATCTTTAT
>DAORKJ010000001.1:0-34831 GCA_035439505.1 Chitinophagales bacterium | reverse complement strand
GTTTCATCAGGTTTTAAACCGCTGAGATTGTCTATTTCAGGGTTGTTGGTATCCTCTGATCTAACTCTCGCATTACTTTGTGCAAACATTGCACTTGCAACGGACACTAGTAAAAGGGTAAAAAATAACTTCTTCATAGCAGTAATATTAAGGTCAATTAATAGTTCTTATACGGGTTTCGCCTGTAATTAGTTTTAAAAATAAAGACACCTCTTCACACTTCTTTAAGACAAATATAACTCTTTATCGGCACACTTAAAAAGTTTTTAACTAAATGTTAATATGTATTTCACTGATTATCAACAGTTTAGTAATTTTAGGGCCTTGAAAAATGACAATTCTATCGGTTTGAAAAGTTGTTGATTTGCTGTTTACAACAAATCCTTTGTTAAATTTAACCGATTTTAATCAATGTTTCAAAATAAGTCCATCGTCATATTAAGAACTTTCACCTCTCAGGAGGTGCGTCAATTTGACGAGTACCTCCGTTCACCCTTCTTCAACAAAAATCAAACCATAATTCAGGCCTTTGATATAATAAAGGCTTGGTTCCCCTTATTTGAACATCCAAATTTAGAGCGAACGCAATTGTATAAACTGGTTTTTAATAACGAACAGTTTGACGAACAGAAGTTGCGATATTTGATGACCGACCTAACCAAACATCTGGAAGAATTTTTATGCTACAAAGCGATTTCGGAGGAGCAGATTTTTAAATACCATTTGTTATTATATACTTATCGGCTGCGACGTTTGGATAAAGCATTTCTTAACACCTTAAAACTTGCAGAAAAAGCATTAAACGATCAACCGCGCAGAGATGTCAGTCACGCTTTTTATCAATATTTAATAGAAGAGGACCGTTATCGGTTTATGAGCGACAGGCGTGAGCATTTGCACGAAACCAATTTGCAACAGGTGGTAGATAATCTGGATAAATATTATATCCTGAATAAAATGCGTTATAGTGCCGAAATTATCAATAATAAAAATGTTGTTGCTATCAATTATAAGTTATTCCTGTATGATGAAATTATGAATCATATCAGGCATAACCCATTGGATTATGTTCCCTCAGCTAAAATTTATTACAATATCATTTTAACGCTGACTGAACCTGAGAATAAAATCCATTATACCAATTTACTTGATTTATTAAAAGAACATCATCAGTTATTTTCAAAAGAAGAAATTTTTGAAATGTACGTGTATGCAAAAAATTATTGCATCAGAAAAATTAATCATGGTGATGTTGAATATATCAGAGAGTTGTTCGACTTGTATAAAGTGATGTTGAAAGACAGGATTATCTTCAAAGAAAATTATTTATCGCAATTTGACTATAAAAACATTGTCTATTTAGGATTAAGAATTAATGAATTTGACTGGGTGAAAAACTTTATCAGCAAATACAACGAACACCTGGATCCGGCAATCCGGCAAAATGCATATACGTTTAATATGGCGTATTATCATTTCTTCCAGAATAATTACGATGAAGTGCTTACCTTGTTGCGTTCAGTGGAATTCACGGACTTTTATTACCATCTGGATTCAAAGTCGCTATTACTTAAAACCTATTTTGAACTGGAAGAAACGGAGGCATTGTTTAGTTTGATTGAGGCTTTTAAAGTGTATATCAAACGCAATAATCTGATACCGGCATATCAAAAAACGGGTTATATCAATATGATAAAACTCAGTTCGAAAATGTATAAATGGAAACTGAATCCTAAAAATAACATTCAGGATATTGTGGATGAATTTAACAATACTAAACCGGTAGTTGATGTGCTTTGGATGCGCAAAAAACTGGAAACCCTTCAGTTGCAATCTGAAAAATTGACCGGCAACTGGAGGAAGTAAAATAATCGCTTCCTATTCTGCACAATTTAAATTAACCGACCCGGCAAACTTCACTTTTATTTAAAAAATACCTGATATGTTAAGGTGAAACCTGCACTATACACAGCAGAATATAAAATGAAATCTATCGCATAATTCAGGAGGGGTCGTTTTTCACTAAATTCCAATGCGCCTAAGGTTAATAGATTTACTTTGTTTACTGTCCTAAACAAATGATAAGCATCAGTAGTAAATACAAAGAGGGTTGTTGAGCCAGGAAATCTTTCACCTAAATTCGGGTCGTTATTTTCATATTTGTTTGTCCAACTCACATGCGGATTCCAATATTGATTATTGGCATTTGGGAACCTATTTTCGAATGCACCATAGTGAGCATATAATGTTTGTGATAAACCGTCGCAAATTCCTGCAAAAAGTGCAAATGGGATAGTGATTTGTGGTTTGTTTAAGGATATGTCACCAATGTTATTAACTTGAGCCATTGCGACATTCGTAAGCAGAAGCAGTCCGATGAGTAATTTCATAAGTTAAAGAATTTAAAATTTGCCTGAATGAAAATCTAAATTACTTAAAGTAAAACGATATTCAAAACTACTTTTCTAACTTTATTTGAATAATTTCATGCAATTTAATTGCCTCCTCATGGCACATGGGCAAGCTTTCCATCAAAAAATGACAGATTATTTATTTTTTTAAGTATAAAATATCTGTTACCTTTAGCAATAAGATTTATACATAAAAGCGATATTACTCACATGAATTAATAATGATGATATGAAGGCAATGATTACAATTAAAAAATCTGTTTACAAAATCTTACGAAAACTTGGCATTGTTGGTAAAGCATATCAGTTACTTCCCAATAATTTTCCTATCGCCAATATTAACAATACATTTAATCAAATTGGTAAACTACATCCTCGTGTTACGCATCCTACAGAATATGTTGTTTTAGGTACGCTGGCTAGTATAACCAAACACAATATTTTGGAGGTGGGCTGCTATTTAGGTTACTCCAGCTGCATAATGGCTTCTGCAATTTCTGGTGATAGAAAAATATTTTCCATTGATAAATTTGAAATCCCTAAAAACTGGTCGAAAAACACGAGTGACAATTGGATTTATAAAAACTATTCGCAAATTGAGTGGGCTACAAAAAATCGTAATGCACTTGGGTTCGAAACTAAAATTACCTTTGTTAAAAGTGATTCAAAGACCTACGCTGCTACATTGCGAAACATGCCCGATAGACCAAAATTTGATTTAATTTTTATTGATGGAGATCATACTTATGATGGTTGTTTAAGCGATATGAAAGATTATATGCCAATGTTGGAAGCAGGTGGTTATTTGGTAGTACATGATTATAATTCACCATTACATCCCGGTGTTTCGAAGGCAGTAGATGAAATCATTCAATCAGATAAGTCATTTAAATGTTTATATCTTGTACAGTCCTTGGTAGTAATAATAAAAGAACATCCTAAAAATTAATTTTTTAATTTAAAATATTTTACATGAAAAAAGTATACTTCGTTTTATTATTGTTTTATACAACCTTAAATTACGGTCAATCTGGTAGTTTAGCATTTACTACATCAGGCACATTTACAGTTCCTGATGGTGTTACTACTATATTAGTTGAATTGATTGGTGCCGGAGGCCATGGTGGTTATAATGGAACCGGTGGCGGTGGAGGTGGTGGTTATGCCAGTAGCAATTTAACTGTTACTCCCGGTGAAACAATAAACATTCAGATTGGTATTCCTGGCAGTGGTGCTGTACTGGGGACAACCAAAATTGACAATTCGTTTTATGCTACAGGTGGCGAAAACGGTGTTTCTGTTCCAAATCCTGAAATAGGTGGAGGAGGCGCAGGAGGAATAGGTGTTGGCGGCAATGTGGCCAACTATACTGGAGGCAACGGCGGCGGTGGTTACTATACCTATTTCGGCGGTGGTGGAGGTGGTGCTGCGGGCCCTGGCGGAAATGGTGGTATCGGTGGTAATACTATTGCCTGGGTTGGAATTTGTTTAACTCCAGGTGGTGATGGGGGAGTAAGTGGAGGATTACCGGGTGGAGACGGTGGCAAAGGTGCCGGTTTTACCGATACGTTTTGTGCTGCAACCGATCCAGCCGGTAATGGCAATAATTATGGTGCCGGCGGCGGTGGTGGAAATGGTAATGGTGGCGGTCCCGGAAACGGTGCAGGAGGTTATTGCTTAATTTCATGGTGTGCTGTTGATGTTACTATTACTGCTAATGGTACTGCAATTACAGCTAATGCAATAGATGCTACTTATCAATGGATAGATTGTGCAACTGGTGACATAATTGATGGTGCTACCGGACAAGTATACACACCAATCGCAACCGGTAATTATGCAGTAATTGTAAACGATGGTTTATGTGCTGATACTTCTGAATGTGCATTTGTAGAAGTGATAATTGAAGATATTCAGGGTTATTACGAAAATCTGGTTCGTGTATCACCAAATCCTTTTGAAACAACTATTCAGATTGATGGATTACCTAATCAACAATTTCAATTTGCGATAATTAATAACCTGGGACAAACAATGTGGTCAGGTAATCAATTGTTAAATGATTATTCATTTTTAGCAGATGGTGTTTATTTGTTGCATATTGCTAATGAAGTTTTTGATATCAATAAGATGCTCATCAAAAAATAAATTTACAGTGCTTGTCATGCCTGTGTAAAAGATATGCTTTTTAACGTAGTTAAAAATTAAATAGCAGGATTTGACAACATACAGGGATTTTTGCTGTTTAATTTTGTCGGTATAAACTTAATTAATTTTACTTGTTATGGCGACAAACATTAAACAGCTTTTTATTGTACCATTTTCGATATTGATAATTTGTGGAGGCACTGTAAATGCGCAGGAAGTGCCGATAGTTTTGGCCAATAAATTAAGTGCAACTTTAGATAGTATGTGGTTGGTGATTGATAATAAATCGTTGAGCGCAGCCATGCAGTTTAATGATGAAGCTGTTTGGGAAGATGCAGCAGGGTATTCGCTATTAACACCTGAAGTAGAGGTGACAACCGCACATAAATATGAAATTGGCAGTATTACGAAAACATTAACCGGTGCATGCGTATTGCAATTAGTAGATGAAGGTATTTTGCATTTGGATGACAGTGTATTTACCTGGTTAGACCCAATTCCATTTGTCGATTCAACTATAACTATTCGGCAATTATTACAACACAAAAGTGGTTTATATGAAGTGCTGAGTAATGCCGATTTTCAACCCACAATACTATTAGACCAGGATTCTATCTGGCAGGCTAAAGATGTAATTAATACATTTATTCAACCCGCATTTGATGTGCCAGGAAGTACCTGGTCCTATTGTAATACCGGTTATTTTATGTTGGGCATGATCATAGAAGCTGCAACCGGGAATCCGTTTTATGAAGAAATCAGAAGTCGTTTTTTAGATCCTTTGGAATTAAGTAGTATTGGAATTCCTTCGTTTGAAACTTACACAGGACCAATAGCACATGTTTGGTTAGATATTACAGGTGACGGCGTTACAGATGATGCACATTTTTTTTATTACAATTGGTTGTCATTAAATTCTGCAGTTGCAGCCGCGGGTGGATATTATTCAACACCTGAAGATATTACGCGATGGATGCGCAGTTATTTGAGAGGCGATTTACATTCACCAGCTATTTTGGCAGAAGCTGAAACAACTGTTACCGCTCCCGGAATACCTGGTACTTATGGTTTAGGACTAACGGCAAAAACGTTTTTAGGATATCAGGTATATGGTCATGGTGGTGATTTGGCGTATTCGGCTAATTCGTGGTATTTTCCTGAATTTGATTTAAGTATTACTGTAATGAATAATGATGCAACAGTTATTTCCTGGGATTTAGAACCAGTTACCATAGCATTATTACAAACTTACCTCGACTACCAGGCAACATTAAATATTTCACAACCATCGACTCAAATTGCAGTTGAAATTACACCCAATCCTTTTGTGGCTCAACTTGAATTAAATATACATGCTTTGGAACCTTTGAAAGGAATGCAGGTAACGATTATTAATTTATTAGGGCAAAGTATGTTTACACAAGAGTTCACGACATTTGAAACCGGTGAACAACAATTTCAGCTTACAATGCCGGATCAATTGCCTTCGGGTGCTTACATGATTGTAGTTGAATCAAATCAACAAGTAATTTATTCCGATAAATTAATAAAACAGTAATGGCATAACTTAGTTATTGTTTGATGTAATTGTGTTAGGACATACTGCTTAATTTTAGTTAACATTCCCTATTTTTAGTTAACAATGTAGATTGTTTTTTATGCTTCGTTTACCTTTAATTTTTTAAGGGTATAAATACATGTATTGTTTTCTTTCATCGCCTGTTACCAGTTATAGCAATTTGCCTCAGCAGATCAGCATTATGAATTACTCTGTATTGAAGGAGTTGGATTGCAAGGTGCCTTTCCAACGATTTTCGATTAAATATGTCATTAGCGGTGAAGAAACCTATATAGTTAATGGCAAAGCGTATGACATCAAATCAGGAAGTTATTTAATTGCCAATCAATTTGCGGAAGGGAAGGTAATAATTGACAGCAAATCGCCTGTTGCGGGTTTATGTATCGACATAGCACCCAATTTAATAGCTGAGGCGGTGGCGAGTTTTATCCGACCGGACACGTATTTTCCCGATAATGCATTATCTACATTTTTTAATACCAGTGGTTTTTTAGAAAATCAATACCAGGCAAAAAATACGATTATAGGTCAGGATTTAATTGAGTTAAGTAATATCTATTCAAAACAACCGGAGTTGCCAAGAGTTATTCCTGATGTTGTTTTTTACAACATTGCTGAGCACTTTGTAGCTGATCATATCGGTTTATACCGACAATTGCAACAAATTCCGGCTATTAAACAACAAACCAAAAATGAATTAATGCGCAGATTGCAAATTGCAAAGGCATTTATGGATGAACAATTTTTAACATTACCTACCATCAAATATATCGCTACGCAATGTAATTTATCAGAATTCCATTTTTTTAGATTATATAAAAAAGTGTATGGCGAAACGCCTTATCATTATATGCTGAAAAAACGTATGGAGTTTGCAGCCATGTTGTTAAAGGATCCACAAATAAGTGTCACAGATGTTGCCGGTATGTCCGGGTTTGCAGATGTGTATGCTTTTAGCAAAGCGTTTAAGAAACATTTTCGGGTAGCTCCTTCGCAATTTAATTGGGATAATTAGCAGGATTCGACAAAGAAAAACTTGCTAAAAATCACATCTTTGCAATAATTAAAACGCCAAACATGAAGTTATTTTTTTTCGCACTTTTAAGTGGGCTAGTGTTTTCCAGTCAGGCACAGATTGTTGCTCAAGATGAGGCCTATTTGCTGACTGGTATGGTAGCGGATTCGGCAAACAACCCATTAAATGATGCGCTGGTTACCTTGTATCTTTTTAATGATTCGACAGCAATAACTTCATCATTGACTGCTGTTGATGGAGGTTTTGCAATAAATATTGCTAATCCGGAAAAATATTTTTTAAGTATTGCTGCTTTAGGTTATCAAACTTACTTCTCACAAGTAATTGAGGTAACATCCCTTAAAACAAAATATGTGTTACCAATAATTAATTTAAAGTCAACTGGTTCATTACAATTGGAATCTGTTGAAATCATCAGCAAAAAACCATTTGTTGAGCAAAGCATTGATAGGATTATTGTACACCCGGAAGCATTAATCAGCAACGCAGGAACTACAGCACTTGATGTACTCGAAAAGTCGCCGGGAGTTCAGGTTGATATGGATGGTAATATCAGTTTAAAAGGAAAAGGTGTTATGGTGTATGTGGATGATAAACCTACCTATCTGGCGCCAGCCGACTTAGCCGGTTATTTACGTTCATTGCCATCGGAATCGTTGGAGAATATCGAAATTATGACCAACCCACCAGCTAAATATGATGCAGCAGGAACAGGCGGAATAATTAATATCAATATTAAAAAAACAAAAAAGGTGGGTGTTAACGGTGGCTTTAATTTGAGTTATGCGCAAGGCCGTTATCCTAAAAGTAACAACAGCGCAAATCTGAATTACAGGATAAACAGATTTAATTTTTATACGAACCTAGGATATAATTTGCATAATACATTTCAGGACTTGGATATCAACAGAACGTATAATAATGAAGATGGTAGTTTGAGTTCCACTTTTTATCAGCATACATTCATTAAAATTGAGAATACCAGTCTGACCGGAAAATTAGGCATGGATTTTTATATCAATGATAAATCTACCATTGGCGTTTCGTTTAGTGGATTTAATACTTCGTTGGATAACAATTCAACCAATACAGCAGAAGTCAGCGATTCATTAGGTGCGTTGCAGAGCACAGTGGTTACTTATAGCCCCTCAGTCCGCAAATTTATTAATGGTAATATCAATTTAAATTATGATGTTGTACTGGATGATAAAGGCAAACAACTTACACTTCAATTTGATTACCTGGGGTACAACTCTGATATGGACCAGCAATTACTCACTAAATCATATTTGCCCGGTGATGTATTAATCGGAGAAAGTAACTTGCTGAGTTTTTTACCAACTTTATTATCCATCAAAAGTGCGAAAGCTGATTTTGTGATGCCGCTCTCAAGTGGTGCCCGATTTGATGCAGGTGTTAAATCAAGTATTGTGGATGCGGATAATGATGCTGATTTTCAGGATGAATTGGATGGTGTTTTAACTCCAAATTATACTTTTTCCAATCATTTTATTTACAACGAGAATATTAATGCAGCTTATGTAAATTACAGTCAAAGCATTGGTGTATTTTCTTTGCAATTAGGATTGCGATTTGAGAATACTAATATTACAGGCAATCAACTTGGCAACGCACTTACCGAAGATTCTACTTTTACCAGAAATTTATATAATATTTTTCCTACCGCCTATTTACAATATCAGGTAGATTCGGTTGGGAAACATGTTTTAGGATTTTCATATGGAAGAAGAATTGACCGCCCGAATTATAAGGATTTAAATCCGTTTACGTACCCGCTCGATTTGTTTACTTTGTATGAAGGTAATCCATTTTTGGAACCCACTTTTTCGCATAATTTCGAATTATCACATACTTATAATAATATCTTAACTACAACTGGATTATTTAGTGTGGTAAACGATGTTATTAATGAAACCATAGAGCAACGTGATGGTATTTTTTATAGTCGCCCCGGAAATATCAGCGATCAACTGACATATGGCATTTCAGTTAATGGGATGTTTGCAATCAAAAAATGGTGGACATTACAGGTATATTCCGAATTGATGCATAATGCATTTAATGCGACTATTTATGGGCAACCATTAAATAATGAAGGAACACATTGGTATATAGGGCCTGTGAATCAGTTTCAGGTAAAGGAGACATGGGCGTTTGAATTATCGGGCCATTATCAGACAAAGGTATATAGCGGGCAATTTATTACCATTCCATCGGGAGGTGTGAGGTTTGGGGTTTCGAAAAAAATAATGAAAAATCAGGGCACGATTAAATTAAATGTGAGTGATATATTTTATACTACACAATCCGGTGGTGATATTGAAGGGTTAGGAAATTCTACTGCAAATTGGTTTAGTTATTTGGATACACGTGTGTTAACCATTTCGTTTGGATATAGATTTAATAAAGGACAAGGAATGCAGGCTCGAAATACAGCAGCACCTGATGAAAAATCGAGGGTGCAATAATAAACGGAAATGAAATTGGTTACTGCTGTTTTAGCAGCGCAGATTTTTATTGTTTGCGTCGGACAGAGTTCTGGCACGATGCTGCAGAATTGGACATTTTGCGGAGCATAAAAAAAGGAGATTATTGATATAATAACCTCCTTTTAAAATTGTTGTGAATCAGTATTATTCTTTTTTATCCTGATTGCCTTCGCGAATTCGTTTACCGAGTTCTTTCATTAATTCTAAACCTAACAAACCACTTATTGGTCCGTTTGGAGAATCGTTTCCTCCGGTAATGAGTACTTCTGGAATTACTTTCACATTATTCATTCCGAGGCTTTCGGTAATTTTTAATTGCGTGAAATTATCTCCACCCATAGCTTCAACCGATAATTTATAGGATTCAGCATTTGATTTACCAATCGCCAATATTTTTTCCGCCTCGGCATTACCTGTTTTTGCAATACGTTCGGCTTCTGCATCGGCAATTAATTTTATTTTTTGCGAATCAGCCTCTGCTAATAATCGAATTTTTTCTGCTTCACCGGTTGCTAATATTCTTAATCGTTCACCTTCAGCTGTAGATTGAATACGAATACCGTTTGCATCACCCGTAGCTTTTTTCACACTCGCATCTGCAATTTTTTCTGCAATTACTACACCTTGGTCAGCTTTTACTAATTCTTTTTGCATTTCAGCAACAGCAGTTTCTTTCTCTAAAGTGCGTCGAGTTTCCTGCGCCTTCATTTGGGTATCGTAGGTTACTTTTTGCTCCTCAGCCAATTTACGGTCAGTGAGCGTTTTCATTAACGTTTCAGGAGGAATAATATCACCGATTAAGGTATCAACACCAAAAACATTATACTGCTCAAGCACATCACCAATATGTTGTTTGGCACTTTCCTGACGTTCTTTTCGTGACTTGAGGAAATCAATTACATCGGCGTCTTGCGCAGAGTTACGGAAGTAGTTACCAATGGTAGGTTCTAAAACCTGCGTTACCAGATTGGCCATATTTCCAAAACGTGCAATAACTTTTGGTGCCTCGTAAGTTGGAATATGAATAATTTGAGAAACATCGAGGTTGAAAGTGAAACCATCTTTAGAACGCACTGTGATAGTACTCAAATTTTTATCTAACATATGCGATTCAGTTCTTGCTGATGCCCAATTTAAAACCAGGTTGGTAGTTGGCACCAATTCCACTTTCATGATATAAGGGTTAATCGGATATTTCCCCGGGCCTAATGCTTCTGCCCATACACCTTTTTGCCCTTTCGCAACGATATTACCGTGTTTAAATTCAGTACCACTTAAATCTACACCATCGGCACCCACGTAACTGATTACAACACCGACATAACCGATAGGTATTTCGGTCATTTTCACAATTTCAACACGCACAAACCATGGGTTTAAGAAATAACTACCAGCTAAAATTACCTGCTCCTGCAAACCTTTGTAACCGCTATTATTTAAAAAGGTATCTGCATCCTGGTATCGGTTATGTGAAGGAATAATTTTACCGGCAATTTGACCTTCATCCAAGGGTTGTCCCTCCAAAGTTGTCACAATACCCACCCCATTTTCAGGCACATTGGTCATGTCCACAATCTCTATAGCAAACAAAAAGGTATTGATACGATATGAACCCGGCGGTATAAGTGCAGATTGCCGGCCTTTTCTACCACCTCCATTCATAAAAGCTGCGGCATCCTGAAAAGTGTCGCATTCTACTTTTCGGGCTAAAATTCGTCCTGTTTCCAGTTCTACACCATCATTTGCCAACACAAGGCCAATTTGACCTGTAGGGATGATGATGAAGGGTTGCATAGTGATTTCATATTGCCAAATCCATTTCCAGAAATATAAACCCGGTGCTAATGAATGTGCCTGATAACCGGCTTCCCCTTTTGTAGCAATAATGTGCCCATCAGGTAATTCTTTGTTGGCACCGAATAACACGAATTTTTTGGTGACAAGACCAATTCGGTCCTCAGGGACTATTACCATCCCGAAAAAGAAGCGCAAAATGAATTTGTAGAAGATGATACATACCAGCACGCCTACAATCCAGAGTGTCCAGGTGAGTGTTTCTTGGTTAATTGAGTCCATTGTGATTGTTTTAATTGTTGAGGAATATCCTTAACAGACGACAAAATAAACTGCTTATTTTAGAATTTGTGCATTAACTGTGAAATCTTTTTTTATTGTGCCCAAAACCATTTGTACAACACTTAATTTTGCAGGAATTTTTAAATCTACAGCAGTGAAACTTCGTACTTCAACTAACGAGCAATTCGAACAACGCCATATTGGCCCAAGACCACATGATGTTGCAGCAATGTTAACCAGTATTGGAGCTGAGTCGCTTGACTCGCTCATCAACCAAACAGTTCCGGAAAACATCCGCCTGAAGCGACCGTTGAATATCAGTCAGCCCATGACCGAACACAATTACTTCAAACACCTAAAGGCAATTGCCGCTAAAAACAAGGTGTTTAGGACATATATCGGGTTAGGGTATTATAATACGCTCACCCCAAGTGTAATTAAGCGCAACATATTCGAAAATCCGGGTTGGTATACGCAGTATACCCCTTATCAGGCTGAAATTGCCCAGGGCAGGTTAGAAGCGTTGCTAAATTTTCAAACCATGATTGCCGATTTAACCGGATTTGATATTGCCAACGCCAGTTTATTGGATGAAGGAACTGCAGCTGCTGAAGCAATGATCATGTTTTTTCATTTGCGCAATAAAAAAGAAGTAGTTGCCAATAAGTTTTTTGTAAGTGAATTGTGTTTCCCTCAAACAATAGATTTATTAATTAGCAAAGCTGAACCACTTGGTATTGAAGTTGAAGTTGGGAATCATACAACATTTACTTTCAACAGCAACTATTTTGGAGCTTTGTTACAATATCCTGCCGGAAACGGACAATTATATAACTATCGTTCATTAATTGATGATGCACATCAACACAATGCTTATGTAACAGTAGCTGCAGATATTTTATCATTGGCAATTTTACAATCACCTGCCGAAATGGGTGCAGATTGTGCTATTGGTAATTCGCAACGTTTTGGAGTACCAATGGGTTTTGGTGGTCCGCATGCAGCATTTTTTGCAACTAAAGATGAATTTAAACGCGATATTCCGGGACGTATTATTGGGGTGAGTGTTGACCGCGATAATAACCCTGCGTTGCGTATGGCATTACAAACCAGAGAGCAACATATCAGAAGAGAAAAAGCGACATCCAACATTTGTACTGCACAGGCTTTACTTGCCATTATGGCCGGTATGTATGGTGTTTATCACGGGCCTGAGGGTTTAAAACAAATTGCAGAAAAAGTACATGGTTTAACCAGTGTATTAAATGATACGCTGAATAAAATGGGTTTTGTGCAATCAAATACTGCTTTTTTTGATACGTTGTATATTAAAGCAGGTGCAATGAGTGGTGTAATTCATCAGCATGCAATCAGCAGACATATGAATTTCTTTTATCATATGAATGGCGATATACAAATTACCCTTGATGAAAGTACTGAACTTGAAGATATTAAAGAAATTGCAGAGGTATTTGCAGAAGCAAAAGGTTCGAACAACGGACACAAAATTGAGTTAAGTAATATTGAAAATTTGCAGACTACAATACCGGCAGAATTAATTCGCACATCATCCTATTTAACGCATCCGGTATTTAACACCTATCATTCTGAAAGTGAAATGATGCGGTATATTAAACGTTTGGAAAATAAAGATTTATCGTTGACAACATCAATGATTCCATTGGGAAGTTGTACAATGAAATTAAATGCGGCAACTGAATTAATGCCGGTTTCATGGCCTGAATTTTCTTCCATTCATCCATTTGTTCCAGCCGAACAGGTGCAAGGATATTTAGAAATGATTAAAACGTTGGAAGATGATTTATGTGAAATCACCCGTTTTGATGCATGCAGCCTACAGCCTAATTCAGGTGCACAGGGCGAATATGCTGGGTTGATGGTAATTCGTGCTTACCACAGACATCATAACGAAGCACATAGAAATAAAGTATTAATTCCTGCAAGTGCACATGGTACAAATCCTGCAAGTGCGGTTATGGCCGGAATGGACGTTATCGTTGTAAAAAGTGATGCAGAAGGACATATCGATATTGATGATTTAAAATTAAAAGCGGAAGAACATCAAAACGATTTAGCATGTTTGATGGTAACGTATCCATCTACACATGGTGTGTTTGAAGAAACCATTATGTTGATATGTAATATCGTACATCAGCATGGCGGATTGGTATATATGGATGGCGCCAATATGAATGCACAGGTAGGCTTAACTTCTCCTGCAAAAATTGGTGCGGATGTTTGTCACCTCAACTTACATAAAACATTTGCCATACCGCATGGTGGTGGTGGACCGGGAATGGGACCAATTTGTGTGAATGAAAAACTTGCTCCGTTTTTACCCGGACATCCATTATTTAAAACAGGTGGTATAAATGCCATTCGTGCTATTAATGCTGCACCATTTGGCAGTGCAAGTATATTATTAATTAGTTATGCGTATATTAAAATGTTGGGTGGTGAAGGATGTACTAATGCAACAAAAATGGCCATCTTAAACGCAAATTATTTAAAGAGTAATCTCGAAAAACATTACGACATTTTATATGTGAGTAAATCAGGCAGAGTAGCACATGAATTTATTATTGATTTCAGAAAATGGAAACATACCATCGGATTAGAAGTTGAAGATGTTGCGAAACGATTAATGGATTATGGTTTCCATGCACCTACTGTTTCGTTTCCTGTTGCCGGTACGTTAATGATTGAACCTACCGAAAGTGAAAGCAAGGAAGAATTAGACAGATTTATTGAAGCTATGGTGGCTATTAAAGCAGAAATCGCGGCAATAGAAAACGGGGATGCAGATAAAGTTGATAATACCTTAAAAAATGCACCACATACCATGCGCGATATTTTGTCAGAAAGCTGGAATCATGGTTATTCGCGAGAGCAGGCTGTTTATCCGGTTAGTTATTTAAAAGACAGAAAATTCTGGCCAAGTGTTGCCAGAATTAATAATACTCAGGGCGACAGAAATTTAATTTGTACCTGTCCTCCAATTGAAAGTTACATGGAAGTTTAAACACTTCTAACTAGATTTATTCAAGGCTGAGTTGGATTTATCATAGTCAATTATTTACTTTACAGTAAAATAATTAATATGAAAACACCAATTCAGCTTTTTTTATTGAGTTTATTTATTTCCAGTGTGTTACAAAGCCAGGTTTATGTTGGCGCACAAGGAACGGTGCAAAACCAATTTGCCTTTCAATCTTTTGATCTTGAAAGTGTAGTGCCCGGTATTGTGGCTAGAGTAGGTTATTTTGATTGGACAGGGTATTTGGAATACCATTTTGCGTTAACGCTTTTAAAACCTTCCGAATCAGAATATTATGCGTTATCGATGGGTGGATATGAGTTCACCGACAGTGCATTGGTAAGTGAAAGAGTGTCTTCTTGGGCAATAGGACTGAATATTACTTATTTATACGGCGCCGATGTTTGGGATAATTTTCGGATAGGGGCGAGATTTGGGCTTGACTACGTTCGCGAAACTATAGACCAAACAGCCACAGATGCCGGACAATTTTATGAAGCATCAACACCTGTAAGTGGACCAAAAGTTGGTATTGGTTTATCATCACTGTATTATATAACGGAGCATTTTTCGATTAATGGCGACTTATATTACCATGCATCTAGACAAGGTTTTAATGCTTTAAATCCGTTGGACCCCAAGCTGCAATTGAATAATAGCATCAACCTGAATCTCGGAGCTAGTTTCTACTTTTAATTGACAATTTTTTCCGCTTACTGAACTTTTTATCCATTTATATGTATATACATGTAAATTGATGTAAAAATGGAAAACTTAAAACCTTTAGTAGACGACCTGAATGCCCGCATATTAGCCGGTGATATATTAGGTGCTTTTGAAATGTATTACGCCGATGATGTGGTAATGCAGGACAACAATTTCCCGGTTAGAACTGGAAAAGACGAATGTCGCAAATTTGAACAGGACTTTGTAAGTAAACTCACCGCTTTTCGTGGTGCACAATTGCACAATGTTTTAATAAGTGATGGAATTGTTATCAATGAATGGGAATTTGATTATACGCATAGTGAATGGGGTGATAGAAAATATAAACAAGTATCTGTTCAGCGTTGGAATGATGGTAAAATTGTAGAAGAAAAATTTTACTACAACAATTAATTGATCAAGATATAAATACGCCCGTTCTGCAAATTGGCAAACGGGCTTTTTTTATGTCCGGAAGCGCCATTTTTTTTGTTACTTTGCAGTTCAAAATATTGAACAATGAACAAAGGACCTATTTCGAATTTTATACAGCACCACTATCGCCACTTTAACGCAGCCGCATTGGTTGATGCTGCAAAAGGGTATGAGCAACATTTGCTGGAAGGTGGCAAAATGATGGTAACCCTTGCCGGCGCTATGAGTACGGGTGAGTTAGGTATTTCATTTGCTGAAATGATTCGTCAGGGTAAAGTAGATATTATTAGCTGCACAGGAGCCAATCTTGAGGAAGATATCATGAATCTGGTTGCACATTCTCATTACAAACGCGTTCCCAATTACCGCGACCTGACTCCGGAGCAGGAATGGGAATTGTTGGAACAAGGTTTAAATCGTGTAACCGATACCTGTATTCCTGAGGAAGAGGCATTTCGTAAAATTCAGCAACATATTGTAAAAATATGGATGGATGCCGAAGCTGCAGGTGAACGTTATTTCCCACATGAGTATATGTATAAATTGTTATTGAGCGGTGTCATGAAGGAAGGATATGAAATTGATCCTAAAAATTCATGGATGATAGCTGCTGCGGAAAAAAATATTCCGATTGTAGTTCCGGGATGGGAGGATAGCACTATGGGAAATATTTTTGCTTCCTATTGTATTAAAGGCGAATTAAAAGCTTCTACCATGAAAAGTGGTATCGAATATATGGTTTGGTTAAGCGATTGGTATAGAAATAATTCGGCAGGCAAAGGTGTTGGATTTTTCCAAATTGGCGGTGGTATTGCAGGTGATTTCCCAATTTGTGTAGTGCCTATGATGTATCAGGATTTGGAATGGCATGATGTTCCATTCTGGAGTTATTTCTGTCAGATATCTGATTCTACCACTTCATACGGTAGTTATTCGGGTGCCGTTCCAAACGAAAAAATTACCTGGGGAAAATTAGATATCCATACACCTAAGTTTATTGTAGAAAGTGATGCCACTATTGTTGCCCCATTAATTTTTGCCTGGGTGCTCGGTTGGTGATTTTTATCAACTTTCTTGTTAGATTACCTGTCTAATTTTGCGGTATTAATTAAAATCAATTGGCAATAATCAATATTGCCGCTTGTCATCAATAATTTATAATTATGTATACTACACCGCATTATATTTCAGCCGATGAAGCACTTAGTTGTATTAAATCGGGCGACCGGGTTTTTGTGCATGGAAGTGCATGCACACCTACACATTTATTAAAACATCTTGCCCAACGCAGTAATACATTAACCGATGTTGAATTGGTATTTATCAGTGTGTATGGCGATATGTATGTTGACCAACCGGAATACCGCGATAGTTTTCGTATGAATTCGATGTTTGTGTCTAACAGTATTCGTTCAGATGTAAACAGTGGTTTTGCAGATTACATACCGGTATTTTTAAGCGAAATTCCCGAATTATTTAAAAGAGGAATTTTAACCTTAGATGTAGCATTGGTGCACGTTTCTCCTCCCGACAAACATGGTTATTGTTCATTAGGTGTTTCTGTTGATATTGCCAGAACTGCCGTGAATACAGCTAAATACGTAATTGCTCAGGTTAATCCACAAGTGCCAAGAACGCATGGTGATAGTTTGATACACTCATCGCGTTTTCATTCTATGGTGTATGTAGAAGAACCTTTACATGAAGCATCATTTGGTGAAAGGGTAGGAGAAGCTGAATTACAAATTGCGCAACATATTGCCGGATTAATAGAGGACAGAAGTACTTTACAAATGGGTATTGGCGCCATTCCGGATGCTGTATTAAAAGCACTTACCAATCACAAAGATTTAGGCGTGCATACCGAAATGTTTTCAGATGGTTTAATTCCGCTTTTTGATGCTGATATTGTCAATAATAAATACAAAAAAATTCATCCAAATACAACAGTATCCGGATTTGCATTAGGATCAAAAAAATTGTATGATTATGTAGATGATAATCCGGCATTTGAATTTTTGGATATCGATTACGTAAATGAACCTTCCATTATCAAACAAAACGATAAAGTAGTTGCCATTAACAGCGCTATAGAAGTAGATATTACCGGTCAGGTTTGTGCGGATAGTATTGGCACTATTCAATATTCTGGTGTTGGCGGGCAAATGGATTTCATGCGTGGAGCGGCATTAAGTGAAGGAGGTAAACCAATTATTGCATTGTCGTCACGTACGGCAAAAGGTATTTCACGAATAGTTCCTGTTTTAAAACCTGGTGCAGGTGTTGTTACAACAAGAGCTCATGTGCATTATTTAGTAACTGAATACGGTGTAGCTTATTTGTTCGGAAAAAATTTGCGTCAACGAGCAAAAGCATTAATTGAAATTGCTCATCCTGACGACAGAGCCATGTTGCACCAATCTTGTTTCGAAAGATTTAAAGTTTTTGTTTAATCCAGCTAATAGTACATTTTCGAAATAGGTTATATTATTATAGCAGCGCCATTTAAGTAATTAATTAAATGGCGCTGTTTTATTTTGGGGTATTATTTGAATGAATACAAAAAAAATAGGCTATCGTGGTGTGACAGCCTATTATAAATGAATAAGGGTTAATTTATTATTGGAACGAATAACTTAATCCAATGCCAAACACTTCTTTAAATTGTGTTTTAGGACCTGTGCCAATTTGCACATCATCATCGTTATAAGTAGCAATTGCGATATCGTGGTCGTATAATACCTGAAGGAAAATGGTTGTTGCAAAATATTTGCTGATTTTAATATTCAGGTTATTTTGAAAATCAACGTCAATATTTCCTCTGTGTTCGGTGATAGGATCAGTGTAGTTGTTGAATAAAGTTAGTTTAGAAGATAAGCTCGTGTTTTTTCCTATTGGTGTATTTAATGCAGCCACCATGGAAGCACCGAATTCTGCACGTAAATTTTCGGCAGCATCAACACCATAACGGTTTTTGTTATTTACTGTGTCGGTTACAGTAGATGCAATAACATCATCCATCACAAAAGTGAATTTACCTGTAGCAGGGGAGAGGAACAGTGAAAATTTTTCACTTGGTTTCCAGTCCAAACCTACTGCAGCCGTAAGGTATCCGGGACTTAACAATTTGGATATTGGCATAACTGCTTCCGGGTCGGTTAAATAATCGAAACCATCAGCAAATTGAGTCAGGAAGTTGAGCATACCTGAATAATAAAAGTCGTCAGCAAAAGCATATCGACCATATTTACTGTTTAATTCGATACGGTCTTCATTTTTTCTGATATCGGAATAATTATTTGCAGTAATTAAACCATAATTCATGTTAAGGGTATTGTCCCATGTTGTTTTGCCAAATTTGTAATTGGCATAAAAATTAGTGAGGATAGTTGACGACAAGTTACTTTCTCCCCCGGCTGCCCAATTGGTAAGCGAAGTTTGGTTGAAATTTAAAATAGCACCACCACCTTTTTTCCAAGTGGTATCAGATTGGCCAAATGATAACGTAACAATGCTCATTAGCACAGCAAGCGTAAATAAATTTTTCATAAATATGTTTGTAAGTTTGATTTTATCCCCGATTGGCAACAATCGAGCCAAATAAAAACACCAATGCCTTCATTGTGAGGAAGGCATTGGTTGGATTATTATTTTTTCAGTAAATCGCGGATTTCAGCGAGTAATACTTCTTGAGCAGAAGGTGCAGGTGGAGCTGCAGGAGCTTCAGCTTCTTTTTTCTTCATAGCATTGATAGCTTTAATTACTATAAACATCACAAAAGCTACAATGATGAAGTAAATAGCAGCGGAAATAAAGGTGCCATATAAAATTGCAATTTCCGGTTTTGTTGCAACACCGGCTGCATCCAATTCAGCTTTGCGCAATACAATTTTCCATGCCGAAAAATCTTTGCCGGCTATTAAACTTACCAAAGGCATAACGATGCCATTAATAAATGAAGTTGTGACTGCTGTAAAGGCAGCTCCCATAACAAAACCGACTGCTAAATCGATTAAGTTGCCCTTCATGGCAAAATCTTTGAATTCTTTTAACATTCCCATAATACTGATTTTTAGGTTAACAAATATTGATTTATTCTGTCACAATAGTAACAAAATTTTGCAAAACAAATATCACATGTGGTGTGGGTTACGGGTTAAACTCGGGCATGTACAGCGTTCTTCTCGCGTACCATCTCAATATGCTCAATTCCGTCGAGTAAGTAAACCTCACTTTTAGGCTCAAAAGCATATCCGGAATAGAATTTCTCCAAATAATACTGGGCTTCAATTTTGATAGAAACCGGACCATATTTATCCTCAATAAAATTGATTGCTTTATCCATTACCAATTTGCCATAACCGTGATTGCGGTGCTCAGGGTGAGTTGCTACCCGTCCGATGGAAACTTCACTAAAGCCGGTTTCCGGTTGAACTATGCGACAATATGCGATTACTTTACCTGCGTCATCCACACCGAAAATATGGTCACAAAATTGGTCTTTTCCATCAACATCAAGATAAACACAGTTTTGTTCCAATGCAAACACCTCCTGCCTTAAACGCAAAATGCCATACAATTCGAACACATTTAACTGGTGAAAACTCTTGATTTTCCAAAATAAATTCTCCATGGATCTAAATTCTAACGAAAATTATAAAAACGATTTAAAATTAACAATGCTAACAGTGTGTGGGCCTGCTAATTGTCAACATTCAGTTAACAAAATTTGGGATTGCAATGTTCAGGTACAAAACGCAATTGGCGAAAAAAAAATAACCCGGTAATGGTGGATTACCGGGTTAAGTGTTCAGTTTAAAGGAATTTACTTTTATCCTCTCAAAATATTCTTTTCATTATTGAAGAATCGCACACTGATAATCAATGCAATAGCTGCATAAACAAATAATGCCGCATAGGTAAGCAACAGTGGTCCGGTTTCAATTGTTCCAGAAATTATTTCTTTAGCACCGAGCGAAACGTTCAAAATAGGAATCAGTGCAGTGGTGTAATCAAGTGTTACCCCCGGCAACATACCAATAATGGTTGGAAATACAATTAAAATCATTAAAGGCGTAATCATACTTTGTGCTTCCTTAAATGTTCTGGCATATATGGATAACATTAATGTGATAGCAGCAAAAAATATGTTTAATGGTAATAAGATTACCAGCATCATAATAATGGAACCAGGTTCGAGAATATCGGATAAAACTTTAGCAATTTGAGCCATTTCGTCGCCCGATGATGTATCGCTCCCGATTATTTGTCCCGAAATTATCAGACCAACAATACTGGCCATTGCTGATAAAAATCCGCTAAGCGCAACAGTCATCAGTTTTCCGGTATAAATTTCAATTCTGCTTGCGGATGATACCAATAATGTTTCCAGCGATCCACGTTCTTTTTCACCTGCTGCTAAATCAATTGCCGGATACATACAACCAATCATACAAAAAATGATAAAGAAGTAAGGTAAAATGCCACCAATTACACTTCCCAATTGTTCGCGGGCTGATGCCAGGTTGCGTGAAATACTTTTAGCAGGTTCCAATACGGTTTCACTTACTTCAATTTGTGCTAATTTCTTTTTAACTAATGCTTGTTTGTAAACGGTATTAATATTTTCAATAATAGCTACTTCAAATTCATTGTTGGTTGACGTATAAAAATATTGAAAACCTGTTCCTTGTAATTTTGCAACAGCCGAATCAAATCCTTCCGGGAAAAAATACGCAACGTCGATGCTGTCGGATAAAATGGCTTCTTTTGCTGCTGTAGTATCGCTAACTGCACTTATTTTAGTGTTGGGCATTGTGCTGACAAATGTTTCAAAATCAGATTGGTTGCCGTTATTTATAATACCAACACGCAAGGTTTGAGCTACCGCTTTTTCATTTTGTGCTGTCATATATTTAGTAATACCAATAAAAATTGCAGGATAAACAACCAATGGAATAAGTAACATTACTGTTAGTGTGCGTTTATCGCGGAGAATATCTTTTATTTCTTTTGAAAAGATGGTGAATATATTTTTCATAATAACGATTAGAAAGTGAATTAAATAGTTGCCGGTTCGTGTTCCTGAGCCATACGAATAAATTCGTCTTCAAGTGTTGCTTCCCGCATGCCTTGTTTAAAATCGGTGAATAAGCCGTTATAGATTAAATCACCGCGATAAATAATGGCTAAATCATCGGCAAGCATATTTACTTCACTCATAATATGGGTAGAAAGAATAACAGTTTTATTGTCGCGTTTACACTGTCTGATTAATTCGATAATACTTTTAGCTGCAATTACATCTAAACCTGATGTAGGTTCATCAAACACTACTACTTGAGGGTCGTGAATCATTGTGCGCGCTATCGATACTTTTTGTTTCATACCGGTACTAAATTTCCCTACACGACGATGCGCAAACTCATGAATACCCAATAAATCGAATAATTCTTTTTTTCTACGTTGTAATGTTGTTTCATCCATGCCATTTAGTCTGCCAAAATAGTTGATAGTTTCATCCGGTGTTAAGCGGTCGTATAAACCTGTTGAGCCTGTTAAAAAACCTAGATTTTGACGTACTTCTTTTCCATTGGCTACAGTGTCGTAACCATTTACCACTATAGTACCGGAGGTAGGTTTTAATATGGTGGCAATCATGCGCAATGTGGTTGTTTTACCGGCACCATTTGGTCCTAACAAGGTAAATACTCTGCCGGGTTGACAAGTCAACGAAATGTTTTTAACAGCATGTACGGTGTCGCCATGTTGTGCATTGCCCATTTCTTTTTTTTGCTGTCTGGATAGCTGAAACGATTTGGATAAATTGGTAATTGTTATCATAATTCATTTATTGTATAGGTGAAATTACATATCCCTGGTTGTGTAATAATTGTAAAATGCCTTTTTCGCCAACAAGATGTCCGGCACCAACTGCTATAAATGTGGATTGAATTTTAATTTGTTCTTCAATTACAGGAATCCAATTTATATTTCGGTTGTCGAGCATGAGTGGTCCGTATTTTTTAAATTCTTCATCGCTTTCTTTCATAAAATTTGATAAGCTAACGAGGTCGGCAGTTAAATAATAATGGATGAGTGTATCGTAATATCGGTAACTGGAATCAGAATCATTAATACCGTCTACAACCCAGTCTATTTGCTCTTCGTAGGGTATTGCATCAAAAACAGCCAATTGAGTCTCCAATTTTTCTAATCCGCCAATTGGTTTACCTTTTTGCATACAGTTTTGAACAAAATATAATTCAAAAGATGCCATTTCACCTTTAATGAAATTGGTGGATTGCATTTGATAAATGACAAATGGTTTTTGATTAATTATGGTTTGTATGTCAGTTTGCAGACTATCCTGCATATATTGTTTTAATTGAATAAATTCATCGTCAGTGCAATAATCTTTTAGTGTTTTACCTTCGGGCAGGGTCAACCATTTATTGTATACAGCCAACATACTGATATCGTCCATTTTTAATTCAAAACAAGCTTTGCCTGCCAAATTAAAAACGGAATCTACTTCAGGTTGAACAACAAAATCTTTTTGATCTATCATATGTATAGTGCCAAAAATATAGGAAGGTGTTGTTAAACCATTGCCGCTAATTTTCCATAATAAGGAGTTGTTAAATTCTTGTGCAGCAAGTGTTCCAACATGTAGGCAAATTCCAATAATATAAACTGCGATTATTTTGAACATAGTTTGATTATTTATTGCATATGTTTAGCTAAAAATTGTTCCATAGCGGTATAAAATTCAAAACGATTCTCCTGATTCGCAAAACCGTGCCCTTCGTTGTCTTTTACCATATAATCTACATCAATATTTTTTTCACGTAATGCTGTAACAATTTGGTCGCTTTCCGATTTTTTTACTCGTGGGTCCATTGCGCCCTGAGCCACAAACAACGGGGCTTTGATTTTATCTATATGCATTACAGGAGAAGAAGCAGCCAAAAGTGCTGCATCAATTTCCGGATGACCAACCATTTCATACATCATGGCAATATAAGGCTCCCAATAAGGAGGAATAGTTTCCATAAATGTGAATAGATTACTTACTCCTACATAGTCCACTCCACACGCATATAATTCGGGTGTAAATGTTAATCCTGCCAATGCGGCATATCCGCCATAACTAGCGCCATAAATTGCTACTTTGTTTTTATCGGCTATCCCTAATTGAATTAAATGCAACACCCCATCCGTAATATCATCCTGCATTTTTTTGCCCCATTGTTTAAATGATGCTTCCCAAAATTGTTTTCCATAACCTGTTGAACCTCTATAATTCATTTGCAAAACAGCATATCCTCTGTTCGCTAAAAATTGCACTTCGGGATTAAATCGCCAGGTATCTCTTGCCCATGGACCACCATGCGGATTAACAACTAATGGTAAATTTTGTGGCTGCTTATTTTGTGGCAGCGTTAAATATCCATGAATGACCAAACCATCACGTGATGTATAAGTAATTGGCTGCATGGCACACAACATATCACTTTTTAACCAGGGACTTACATCGGCTAAATGCGTTAATGTATGCGAAGGTTCATCGTATAAATAATAATTACCTAAAGAAGTATCGCTGGTAGTTCTTACTATAAATTTTTCTTCTGCTTTGTCCGCATCAGTTATATAAACTTCGGTTTCTTCTTCAATAAGTGAAATTACCTTTTGGTAGCGTCGTGCGGACCATTCATCAAAAAATTTGAATTCGCGTTTAACAGCAGTATAAGCAGCTGTTGTAATTACTTTTCGTTTTTTGGAGTACCCTAAATTATCGATATCTACTTCAGGATGTTCAAATAATAATTCTGTTTCAGCTTTAAGTATAGGGTTGTATTTTACAATGGCAATTTTATCGCGGCCAATATTACTTAATGCATATAATTCCACATTTTGGAAATCGAAAAAAAGCGGAGAAATACCTTCTTTAAAATTAGTAGTAACAATTTTTTCAAAATTTTCATCCGCAGTATTGCGATATAATAAACTCGAATTTACACCATCAGTTGAAATAGCAATCCGCAAAACGCCATTGTGGTCTGCCAGCCAACCGGTAATATTTCCCGGATTTTCTGCTACCATAGTCAACAAGCCGTTTCTGGTATTTAATCGGTAAACATCGAACAAAACCGGATTTCGCTGATTCATCATAATGAGGATTTCATCATCATTATCGTCCAACTCATCTACCACATCAACTTTTACATTTTCAAATGGTGTGAGGTCTGTCATTGCTCCATTCGCACAATTGATAGCATATAAATGATGATTTTCATCGCCGTTATTATCTTTTAATACACCTATTTGTTCATTATTGAGCCAAAAATAATTGCTGATATCTCTGTCGGTTTGAAAGGTGAGTTGTCGGGTTTCCTTTGAAGTTAAATTTTGTATAAAAATGTTCAACCTATCTGCATAAGTCTCCAGCCACGAAATATGCTGTCCATCGGGAGCAATGTGAAATCCCGTTTGTTTTGGGTTACGAAAAAAATCCTCTAATGGAATATGCATCTATATAATTTTGTGTAAAGTTACCTACTTGAGGTTTTGTTTACAGGACAAAGTTCTGCTATTCATAGTTCAGTAAGCTACTTTTTTCGACAAGTAGAGCCATTTTTTCGACACGCTACTCAATTTGAGAGATGGAGTTTTCGATCGGTTTATTTCTTACAATATAAGCACTTATCTTTGCGGCATGAGCCATTTAGTTGCACCCAGTATATTAAGTTGTGATTTTGCTTATATCGCCAGAGATGTTGAAATGATAAACAATTCAGCCGCAGATTGGATTCACGTGGATGTTATGGACGGCGTGTATGTGCCCAATATGAGTTTTGGTATACCGGTGGTGGCAGCTATGAAACGCCATAGCCGCAAGCCTTTGGATGTGCATTTGATGACGGTTACCCCTGAGCGTTACCTGAAACAATTTAGAGAAGCCGGTGCCGATTCAATTTCAGTTCATGTGGAAGCTTGCACCCATCTGCATGCCACATTGCAGGAAATAAAAAAGTTAGGCGCAAAGGCAGGTGTGGCGATTAATCCGGGAACTTCTATATCCGTTTTAGAAGACATCATTACAGATATCGATATTGTTTGTTTTATGGCCGTGAACCCGGGGTGGGGGGGACAAAGTTTTATAGAAACTTCGATTGAAAAAATAAAAAAACTGCGTGCACTCATCAACCAAACAGGCTCAAAAGCCTTGATAGAGGTGGATGGTGGCGTAAAAATGGACAATGCACAGCGCATTTTAGATGCAGGTGTCGATGTGCTGGTATCCGGAAGCGGTGTATTTGGCGAACCGGACCCTATTGCTGCAATCCAAACACTTAAATCGCTCGTAAGAAAATAATATGCAAAAAACGGCGTTTGTTGAAGTGATGTTTCGCAGCTTTTTAACCACACTATTTCTTCTAGTGTCTTTGTCCTCATTTGCTCAACAAACAGCAACTGTATATGGAAAAATTACCGATACTGATGGCAAGGCAATTCCTTATGCCAATGTAATTGCAATTGATCGCAGCATTATTGCGCAAAGCGATGTAGATGGTAATTATTCCATCAAAATTCCGGCAAATGATACAGTAGTTTTAAAATATTCCAATTTAAGTGATACTGCTTATCGAAAAGTATTTTTAGCACCTGATGAACGGTATGTAATTATTGTAAAATTATCAGGTTATCAATTGGGTACTGTTGAAATCAATGTAAAAGAAACCATATTCCGTATTCCCGTCGAAAAACTTGAACCTATACCATATACTATGGACCCGTTAACAGCCATATTGCAGGCAATGGGAGCGGTAATTAATAATGAGCTTACTTCACAATATTCTATTCGAGGTGGCAACTTCGATGAGAACCTGGTATATGTCAACGATTTTGAGATTTATCGACCTTTGTTGGTGCGTTCAGGACAGCAAGAGGGTTTGCCTTTTCCCAATTACGATTTAATTGATAATATCGCCTTCAGTGCCGGCGGATTTGAAGCTAAATATGGTGATAAACTTTCGAGTGTATTAGATATTCAATACAAAAAGCCTACAGAATTTGAAGCAGGTGTCACTGCCAGTTTGTTAGGCGCTTCGTTTTATTTTAATGATAAACCCGATTCCAGTAAAATTTATTATTTATTCGGTACCCGATATAAAACCAATAAATATTTACTCAACTCACTAAATACTGCAGGCCAATACGAACCAATATTTGTTGATGCACAAGGTTTACTCGGCATTCAACTCAATAAAAAATCATCATTAGAATTTTTAGGCAATTTCAGTTATAACAGTTATACATTTATTCCTGAAAGCAGATCAACAGCAACCGGTTTGGTGAATGAAGTTATACAGTTAGATGTATTTTTCGACGGGCAGGAAATTGATCAGTTTATTACAGGTTTCGGCGGGGTTTCTTATAATTATCAACCAACAAAAAGTACCGTATACAAATTTTTAGCATCGGGTTACCACAGTTTAGAATCTGAAACGTTTGATATTATTGGAGAATATTGGTTAGGCTTAGTTGAAACCAATTTAGCTGATGAAGATTTTGGAGATGTAATTTATGGTTTGGGTGTTGGTACTTTCCAGGATTTTGCCAGAAATTATCTCACATCTGATGTTATTAATATTGGTCATGTAGGTTCACATAGTAATCTTGTAGAAACACATTTTTTACAATGGGGTGTAAGGGCACAATATGAGTTAATTAATGACGAATTAAAAGAATGGGAATTACTGGACAGCGCAGGTTTTTCGTTGCCTTACACCGGAGAAGAAGTGCAATTGCAAGAAGTATTTAAAAGTAATATTGCGCTCAACAGCATGCGCTACAATGCTTATATTCAGGATGCATGGGAACCACAACAAAAACATTTTGCCTTAACTTATGGTATCAGAGCCAGTTATTGGGATTTAAATAAAGAGTTTACTATCACACCACGTGTACAATACATTTGGCAACCCGAATGGTATAGAAAGGATACAACTGTGAATATTGAATTTAAAGCGGCAGCAGGTTTATATTATCAGCCTCCGTTTTATCGTGAATTGCGCAACCTGGAAGGAGAAATAAATGAAAATGTAAAGAGTCAGAAAAGTGTGCACCTTTTAATTGGAAGTGATTATAAATTTCAGGCATGGGATCGAGACTTCAGATTTATAACTGAATTGTATTATAAATACATGTTCGACCTTATTCCTTATGATTTGGAAAATGTGCGTATTCGATATTATGGTGAAAACCAAGCTGTTGGTTATGCTGCAGGTATTGATTTACGTTTGCATGGTGAAATTGTGAAAGATGCGGAAAGCTGGGTGAGTTTAAGCGTTATGCGGACAAAAGAAGATATTGAAAATGATAGTACAATCATTTTGAATAAAGATGAAGATGGTAATATTACTTCATTCACTATTGTTGAACAAGGTTATATTCGCAGACCAACTGACCAGCTGATCAACTTTGGTATGTTTTTCCAGGATTATATGCCGGGTAACGAAAATTTTAAAGTGCATTTAAGCTTTTTATTTGGCAGTGGTTTACCATATGGTCCTCCGAATAATGAGTATTATCGCAATGCTTCTAAAATTCCTCCTTACCGCCGCGTGGATATTGGTTTTTCCGCTTCTTTGTTAGACAAGGATAGAAATCTTGAAAATAAAAAACCCATTAATAAAGCCTTTGAAAGTATGTGGGCCAGTATAGAGGTATTTAACCTGTTGGGCATACAAAATACCATCAGCTATATTTGGGTGAAGGATGTCAATAACCAGCAATATTCTTTCCCGAATTATTTGACAGACCGCAGATTAAATTTTAAAATCGTTGCAAAATTTTAATACTTTTAGGTATTCAAATTGATGCGATGAAAGTATTTCTCAGTTTAATATTTATAGGCTGCTTTTTTAGACTACCTGCTCAGGTAATTGATATATCTCAACCACCTCAAGAGCCGTTTGAAAATATAAAGGCAATTCAGGTGTATTCTGATTCACTAGCTACTACATTTATTATTTACATTAAACATGAAGTGGCATTACATAAACACGAATGGCACACTGAACAAGTATATATTCTGGAAGGTACTGCAAGTATGCGTTTAGGTGATAAATGGTTCGACATTAAAGCAAATGACTTTATTGTAATTCCGCAAAACACCCTCCATGCGGTAAAAGTAACTTCTTCAACCCCTTTAAAAGTAATGAGTATTCAAAGTCCGTATTTTGATGGTACTGACCGGGTGATGATTACTGAATAAATGTAATTTAATTCTTAAACAAGACGTAAGCATTTAGAGAAGTAGCTATACACAGCCATAATACATAAGGTAATACCCAAAGTGTATTCCATCCCATTTGATTTTTTCCAAACACCAACATAATTACCATAACAATTGCGAGTAATGATATTATGATGAGTCCCGGAGCTACAAAATGCCATCTGAAAAAAACAGGATTCCACATTACATTTAGCACAAACTGAATGGCAAAAAGTACATACAGTAAGTTCAGTTTTTCGGGAGGAAATAAACTAGCTCCTTTGAACATATATACCGCAAAAGAGAACATTACAGTGAACCATGCAGCACCAAAAACCCAACCCGGTGGTGTCCAAGGAGCTTTGTTAAGACCATTATACCACTCGTTTGTGGCAGGATTGCCCATTAACCAGCTACCGATGCCCAGCGCAAGAAAGTTGATAATCAGGAATAAAAAGAATTTCCACATATTTATTTAACAAAAATAAATACGATAATGTTCATTAAGCCATTAGTTGTGGCTATTTAGTTTGGAGTAAATCAGCAGCGTCGTTGATAAGCTTTTGCAAATGTTCCGCACCTTTTAATTTTGCTGCTTCTGTTTTAATTAATTGTAATTGTTGATTTAATGCTTCAATATTGATGGAGTGGCCATCGTGAAGTGCAGATAAATTAGAAATATCCTGTATTGTACCCGCTAAACAAAGGCCATTACTTTTTTTACTTTTTTGAATTAAACCTTGGTTAGCAATTGTTTTGCGGACATTACCCGGCAATACTACTGCATATTCAATATGATAAGGCTGTCCTTTTTCCATGGTGCGTTTAATCGCATTGCGCACATTATTAATATCTTCGGGAGCAACATATTTTAAGTAATCGTTGAGGGTAGGTTCTATGGCATTTTCTTTAAAACCAAGGATACGAAATACCTCATTACTCCAATACATTTGATTATTTACCACATCGAGTTCCCAGTTACCCATACGAGCCATTGTTTGGGCTTCAATTAATCGTTGTTCGTTTAATTTTATCGCCTTGGCATAATCCTCCAATTTAATTTGGAGTTGATGACGTTCGATGGCATATGTAATAGTACGTGATAATAAATTACTATCGAATTGTCCTTTTACAATAAAATCCTGAGCACCTGCTTTTACTGAATTAATAGCTACCGTATCATCCTCCAAACCGGTCATTACTATTACGGTTTGACCCGGGAATTCATTTAATATGGTTTTAACGGTATCAAACCCTGAGCTGTCAGGAAGTGTAAGGTCAAGTAATACGACATCAAAATCACTTTCTTCTAGCATGAATAAACCCTTTTTTAATTCCGCTACGCGCGAAATTTTAGGTATAATCATGGATGACTCATTGAGATAAATTTCCACCAATCTTGCATCGGCAGGATTATCTTCAATTAGTAGGATGTTGGTTGTTTGTTTAAGGTCCATCAGGGTTTTAGTATTTTTTTGCCGGTAGTTTTACAACTGTAAACCAAAATGTTTCTATTTGTCTGATGATAAATATAAACTGATCTAAATCTACTGGTTTGGTGATAAAACAATTGGCATGTAATTTATAACTTTTCTGAATGTCTAAATCAGCATCAGAAGTGGTGAGTATGATTACGGGTATTAACTTTAAGTTTTCGTCTGATTTTATTTCTGCCAATACTTCACGTCCATCTTTACGAGGCAGGTTTAAATCTAATAAAATAATATCGGGTGTTGGATGTGCAATATATTTGCCCTTGCGCTTCAAAAATTCGATTGCTTCCACGCCATCTTTAACCACATGTAGTTCATTTCTAATTGTCCCTTCTTTTAAAGCTTCCTGGGTCAATCGAATATCACCGGGGTTGTCTTCCACCAGTAAAATTTGTATTACATCATCCTTTTGGGATTTCATCTTGACAGTTAATCAATTAGATAATGAAATTACTCCCCCCCCAACAACGAAAGTATGAAAAAAATATTAAATTATCCAAGCAATAGTAAGGTATTCACTTAGATGTGTTATCCATAAATACAAACTGAATGATATTAGCCCCCATTTGTAGGGCTTTCATTCTAACCTCTTCAGGGTCCTTGTGCACATCGGCATCTTCCCAGCCATCACCTAAATCGCACTCATAAGTATATAAACATACTAAACGACCTTCCCAAAACAAGCCAAATGCCCGTGGTGGTTTATTATCATGCTCATGAATTTTGGGTAAGCCATTTTTAAAATCGTAACGCTGATGAAATATAGGATGCGAAAAAGGTAATTCTACTAGGTCCAATTCAGGAAATACCTTTTTCAATGCAGGCCGAATATAAGGGTCCATGCCAAAGTTATCATCAACATGCAAAAAACCGCCTGCAATTAAATAGGTGCGCAGGTTTTGAGCTTCTTCAGCCGAAAACACCACATTGCCATGTCCTGTCATATGGATAAACGGATAATTAAAAATATCAGGACTTCCAACCTCAACTGTTGGAGGGTCGGTATTGATATTAATATCGAGTTGCTTATTACAAAATTCAGCCAGATTCGGTAATGAGGTAGGGTTCGCATACCAGTCGCCACCACCATTATATTTTAATAATGCAATAGAATTAGTTGGGGGCATTGATGAAAATGCCATGAGGGTGGTAATTAAACTAACTATTCCAAGTATAAATGTGGCTCGTTTCATGACAATGCGTTAACGGTTTTAATGGTTACGGCAGCTACAATACCAGCAGTTTCTGCCCGAAGTACTTCATTGCCCAAGCTTACGGAGGTAAATCCGGCCTGCTCAGCTGCTGCAACTTCTTCAGTGGTAAAGTCACCCTCAGGGCCTATACAAATAATTACATCTTGCTTAGGTTGATATTGTTGTGTCAGTTTCATTTTTGGTGTATTGCGACAATGACATATCAATTTTTGTGCTACATTTTGCTGAAGGTCCGTTAATAATTTTTCAAATGTTGTTAAGGGATATAATATCGGAAGAAACGGATTTTTTGATTGTTTAATTGCAGCAATGAGATGATGGATTTCTTTTTCGTGATGAAAAACCCTGCGTTCCCCATTTTGAGTTAAAATTGGGGTGATGGAGGATACATTTAATTCAGTAATTTTTTCCAATAAATACCCTAAACGTTCTGCCGTTTTAACCGGTGCAATAACAAGGTGAATACTGCCTTGTGTGCGTGTAAAATTGCTGGTAGCAATAATATCAACAGTGGTATGTTTTTTATGTGCAACTGCTATCACCGCTTCAAATAAACGGCCATTACCATTTGTAATAATGATTTGATCGCCCGATTTTGCACGCAATACATTTATGAGATGATGCGATTCACTTTCACTTAAAGTGAATTGCGTTTGGTCATGTAAATCAGGAGCGTATAAACAATGCATACTTTTATTCTCCTTCAGGTTTATTTAAATCGAAGCCAATTACCAACTCATGTCCGCCACCGGCTGCAGCGCCAACATTATTGTCAAAATAATCGTAAGTGTAACCAATTTTAAAATTATCTAAAAACGTATAATTAAATCCTGCGGTATAGGCATTATTGCTGCGAATGCCGGCTAAAAATGCATAATTATTTTTGAAGGTAAAATCAAACATCAGCGCCATTTGTGAAGGCAATGTATTGATGTAACCATAATACAAGGAAGAGGTTAATTTCCAATTGGATGATAAAATAAATGTATAAGCACCGTTCAAATTTAATTGCGGTGCATTTAGTGCAATAGTGTCGTTTGAATCATTTCTTCTTGGGGTTAATATTGCCGGAACCGCAATACCAAAATAACCGGTCTCCGATTCCCATGCTATGCCTAATCCGCCATTAAAAAATAGGGCATTATAATCTGCAGCTAATACAGGGTCGTTTGGTGTTGTTGGATGTGTTGCCGTGAGTTGCTCCTGATAATTCTGCACATTAAAAAGCATACCTGTTGCAATTCTGCCTATTTTTGTTTGAAACCGATAAGCATAATTAATGCTTAAATTGGTGGTAGTAGTTACCCCAAAATTATCGTAAGATATTATTCCGCCAAGTGAAGAATTACTTATTCCGATAGGTGCATGTGCACTAATTAATGAAGTTGCCGGCGGATTAATTATTTCGGTCCACATTGTTTTGTACTGACCTCTTACCGATAAATGATATTCATTGCCGGTAAATGCTGGATTAAGTGCAATTACATTATTATTAAAATTTGAAAACCACGGCTGTTGTGCATTGGTATTATATACACAACAAAAAAGCAATAGCCAGCAAATGATAATACTTTTTAATTTCATCGGGTTATGGTAATTGAACCGGTTAACGATTTTTCTTCTCCACCCATTTTTGCTTTAAAAATAAAAGCATAAGTACCATCGGGAACATCACTTTTATTTTTTTCACCACGACCATCCCAATTATTGCTATAACCTTCTGCCTGATACATAACTTCGCCCCAACGGTTGTAAATAGTTAAACTATTATCCGGATAATTTTCGATGCAGGTAATTACCAATAAATCGTTAATGCCATCTCCGTTAGGAGTAAATACATCGGGGATGACGATATCGGTACAAGCTGTTTGAGCAGACAAGCCATTTGTTGTTAATAATCCAATTCCGAATAAAAATGCAACAAGTAGTTTTTTTATCATAAGTTATGTTATTATTTTGAAACTTCAATTACCGTCCTGAAACCAATAAATGGTGATGCTGTTGTGATATCATTATATTCATCATCACCTGATACGGTTACATATTGTTGTTCACTCAACCAACTTCCACCTTTATGATTGCCTTTTGTTTGTAACATTTCAGCAACATTGCCACTCATATTATAAATGCCGAAACCATTTGGCTGATAGGAATTTACCGGTGAAACTATTATTGCTTTTTCCATATTCCATTTATAATTAGCCAATGGATTACCTTTTTTATCGGTTAAATTATTCCCTTCCCATCCAAATGTATTTTGCGAATTTCCGCCTTGAGCAGCAACAATCCATTCATCCGCTTCGGGCAAACGTACTTTAACGGTATAGCCTTTATTTTTATATTGTGCTGTTAACCAATCGCAATATAATTGAGCGCCTTCATAGGTAATATTTACCACCGGATAATTGTCGTAAGCAGTATGTTGAAAATAATAATTCACATACGGCGCGTTATACGCAAATGTATTGGTCCAAGCTGCTGAATCTACTTGAGCAATAACCAAATCGTTGGAGCGTTGATTAGTTTTCAGATAAGAAATAAATGCTCGGTATTGTGCATTTGAAACCTCTGTTGTTGAAAAAAATAACTGATTGCCATTGGGTAATTCATTTACGGCAACATAACCATCTTTTTTTAATGTTTTTTGTATGGAAGGAGTTCGCAAAGCCGATATACTTATTGTAAAAATTACAATAAGTAGTAAACATGACGTAGAAATCCGTTTTATAGCTGGCATATTTTAGTTAAAAATAAACATAAAAATGCAATAAGCAATTTTGGGATGTTAATATACGGTAGCCGTAATTACCGGTCTGAACCCAATAAACGGAGAGGGTTGCGTTGAGTTGCCAAATTCCTGTTTGGCATCTATTTTCAAAAACTC